>NZ_NPDR01000002.1:300000-559327 GCF_002811765.1 Leptospira saintgironsiae
CGATTGCATTGTCTTCTGCTGTATCAACTGTAGTAACTTGGACATTGCTTTCTAATTATTTAAAAAAGCATGAAGTCGCTTTTCCTTGGGAAGGTTTTCTTTCTAAAATTGCAAAATTGGTCCTGCCACTTTTAGCAATGGCTGCATTTTTATTTTTTTATAAAGAAATGGTCCATTCTCAAGCATTAACTTTTCTCTCCGAAAAAGGACTAAGTTATGCGAATTCTTCCAGAATCTCGCTTTGCGCTGCTATTCTTCCCGGTATGGCAATTTTTTTCCTAATCAGTCTGCTTTTGGGGTTAGAAGAGATAAGGTTAATAGCTGGAAAAATATTTCGTAAGAAGTAATTTTGCCCGGAATATCCGCGGTTCTCGGTAAAAATTCTCAGAGGGGAAAAAGAGTAAGTTAAAACTTCTATAAGTTTATGATTAGAAATTTTCTGAAAATTTTTTATTCAAAAATCGGGTCTATCATTCTATGTTTTCCGATCCTTCTTGTTTGTTTTTCTTCTGAGATTGCAGCAACTGATTATTTTGATACTTTAACGTCCGAAAAAAAGCCTATATTAGGAAGTGATAAAGAAGATAAATATAGATTTAGACTTCCTCCTTTTGCCAGTGAAGAATATTGGGGACCACATTATTCCCTGAATATTTTAGTTCTTTATACTCGGACTAATTATCCTAAATTTACTCAAACTAGTTTTTTCCCTCTCATTGATCATTTATCAGCTAAAGAAAATGAATCATTTCGATCTTATTTTTTCCCTCTTTATTATGCACAACGTATCCAGGGTACTACATCTGATTCAGGCGTAAACTTTTCATTATTTCATTATAATTCTTACGAATCAAGGGGTGAAAAATTTTCAGAGAGTTGGGTGTCCTTCCCTTCATTTCTTCCATTATTTGGTAGAAGTAAGACAATTGAAAGTGGCAAAGAAGAATCCTTTTACTTTGCGGTTCCTTTTTTATTTTTCCGAAATAGGAACTTAAATGATGATTGGAACCATTTTCTGATCTTTCATTGGGGAGAAGACAGAGAATCTTCTTATGGTTCTATTCTTCCATTGGTGTATTGGGGTTCTGGAAAGAGAAAATTCCATTTTAGTTTTTTCCCAATCTTCTTCTATAATACATTCTATAATTCTTATTCTGATAAAGAAAATTTTCATTTTACCATTTTTCCGTTATTCTCTTATAATTCTTGGGACGGCGGCGAAGAAGGTTCCTTCTTTACTCCACTTTTCGGTCAGACATGGAAAGAAACGCCTCAATTGGGTGGAGGAGGAAAGAACGAAGAAAAATTTTCCTATTACTTGCTATTATTCTTAAATCGAAACTATCATAATGATGAATTACAAAACTATAATGCAAATATCCCGATCGTATTTAGTAGAAAATGGGAGAAGGGAGGTAAATCGGATACAAATGTAGCTCTGATTAGTGGTTGGAGCTCCAACGAAAAGGGAGATTATTCTTCTTCTTATCTGTTTCCCTTCATGTTCCACAAAAAGAATGAATATTTTTATTTGTTCCCTGCTTATTTCGATAATGGCACGGAAAAATTCGGTCTATTGCCTATTCCATTTTATCATAAACGTACTGCGACTGAGATCAATTTTTATGCAGTAAATTCTTACTATTCTAATGATTGGCAAGGAAATTCTAAATTTTTATTTTTTCCTCTCTATTATCATTCATTTACGCCAAATCAATCTAAGGTAATCACTCCTCTTTCTTATTATTCTTCGAATGCTTCTGAAACAACTACCTTGCTTCCTTGGTTTTTATATTATAGAAATAAGGAAAAAGTCTCCTCTCAAAATTATTTGATCAATACTTATCTTTCTTGGGATGAAAAGGGAGAATTTAAACGAGGGATTTTCTTTCCTCTTTGGTTTTATAAGCCACAGGAGTATTTTCATTTTCTGCCATTATTGGCAAAGGGGAATCAAGTAGGGAATGAATATACTTGGATCATTCCGTTATTCACTTATTGGAATAAGACTCGAACTTGGGTAGGTCCGTTTTATTCCAGAAAAAGTGAGATAAGAGATCAATACGATAGATGGATCTTATTTCCGTTTTGGTATTATTATAGGGACTCTTGGCAGGGGAATAAGTCGGAAAGTTATACTCTTCTTCCAATTTTCCAATGGAACGACACTTCTGAATACAAAGAACTTATAACTCCTCTATCTTATTCTAAAGAATATAAGACTAAGTTTGAAAAATATTCCTTAGTTACCTTATATGAAAAATACGATACGGATCAGGAATCTAGAAGAAGATTCTATCCGATCTATTTTTCTAACACTACAAACGAATATTCCTATTGGAATGTGCTGGGTTTGACGGGTAGAGGATTCGATAAGGCAGGAGATGCAAAATATAGTTATGCGTTCCCATTTTATTTTTATAAACGAGATAGCTTTCGTCTAGTTCTACCTTTTTATTTCCGTTTCGGAAAAGACAACGATATATATACTCATTTTGGTCTTTTTCACTACTGGAATCGTTCTGCAGAAAAGGATAATACTTGGATCTGGCCTTTATTATGGTTTTCGAATGTAGACAAGGTTCGTAAGGAAGAATTCTCCACTTGGTTTCCTTTATATTGGAATTGGAATAATTCTAGAAGCAAAGGAGATATGTTTCTTCCTCTTTGGCTAAACTATTACGAGGCGGACAAAACTTTAGAATTAAAATTGGCCTATTCTTCTTCTAAGACATTGGGAAGTTTTTCAGGAACTGCCGGAGTTGGATCTACGGAAAAAGATTATTACTTGGATGCCGATGTTTCTCTATTCTACAGTTTATTTAGCATTTCCACAAGAACTTCCGTTAACAAAGAGGAATTGCAATTTTGGAAAGAGAATCACCCTACTGAATTATCCACATCCAACTCAGGCGTTGAGAATATTCCTGTTAAAAATTCTCAGGAAGAAAAGGAAGGTTTGGGGCAATACAATCGATTAACTAGAGAGAAGGTCCGTTCTTTCTGGGGTGTCAGTGCGTTATTTGGGATTTTTAGTTATGAAAGAGGGGATGATAGGCGACATTTCCGACTTCTTCCTTTGAGTTGGTTTTCTTGGTCAGATAAAACTGCTGATAAAGTATATGCTGCTCCTTTATTTTTTTGGAGTAGGATCGGAGACGAATCTTATTTCGTTCTGTTTCCTTTCTATGGTAGGCAGGAACAAAAAGAAAATTTCCAAGAATCTTATTTACTATTCGGTTTCCTACGAGGAAAGCAAGGAGAACTTAAGGATTATTCGATCCTATGGCCGATCACTAGATTTTATACTTCTCCGGAAGTTTGGGGATTTAGGATCTTTCCTTTGGTTGCTCATGATCAATCAAAGGATTATTCTCGGACGATTTCTCCTCTATATTACAGAAAACGGATCGTGGAAGGAACTATTACCAGCAGATCTTTTCATTCTTTACTTTTACCTCTGTTCCATTCCGGATCTGAAACTAGCCAAAACCAGGATTTATTCCAAGAGAAGTCTTATAATCTTTTAATACCGTTATACTTAAGCTACGGGTCTAAGGTGCAATCCTCGTCCGGAGATTCTTACGAATCTAATTTTTATACTTTATTATCCTCTTATTCCAGTAGGAAAGAATTGAACGGGGAAGAATCTTCTTCTCTACTCACTCCATTTTATTATTACTCTAGATCCAAGGGTGCCTCAGAGACTCAGGAGCAAACAACTAAGGTAGACTTTTTGTTTTTTCCTACGGTCTATTCCAAACGAAACTCGTCTCAGAGCACTTTTTTTGTCTTAGGGTATTATAGTGAATCTTCTCCTTCTGTTTCTAAGGGGAATTTTCTGGGTCTGGTTTCTTCCTCACAAGAGAAAACTGGAGAGAGGACATCTACTCGTTTTCATATATTTCCTTTTTATTTTTCCGGCTCGGAGAAGGAGGGGGATAAGGTTGTGGAATCTTATACTACTGTTCCAATCTTCTATTACGGTTATAAAAAAGGAAATGGATCAGGATGGAATATATTAGGAATATTGAATGGATCCGGCTCTGATCAAGAGAGTTCTTTTGCAATTTATCCTTTCTATTCCAATAAAGAGAAAAACGTCCCTAATGTTTACAAAGAAAGAGTTACTTGGGGACTTTTATATTATTCGGATAGAACTGAATTCCAAGCAGGAAGTTGGAATTCATTCAACGCGAACCCTTTCGGATTTTTTTCCTCTTCTGGAAGTAAAAGTTTAGAAACTAGTTCTTCGTTTTACTTTCTACCAATCCCACTTTTGTATACTTATTCTGAGAAACAGACTTTGGAAGATAGGGAATATTCCAAAAGAGACGTGACCTTTCTGAAATTGATCGATTATTCCAAATATGAATCTGTTTCCCTTAAAGAGGGGAGCACAGACAAGGTCGTTGATCAATGGAGAGATTTTACGGCATTTTTCCTTTTTTCGAATACCTTACATACAGTTAAAGATCTTAAAAAAGAAGAAACGACTAGTATGTATTTTAAATCATATCTTTTCCCGATATATAGATTTGAATCAGAGAACGATCCTTTCAAAAAAGAAAAACACTTAAACTTTTTGTTAATTACTGACTATAAATCTGGGAATTCCGGTTTAGAAAGATTAGTAGTCGGTCCAGCTTTCTATTTGGATAATTCGGAACGCACTGCTTATGGTCTAGCTCCTCTTGCATTTTATCGGAAAAGTAAAGAATCCAGATTCTGGTTTGCATTCGGTTTTTATAATTATAAGGATAATGATTGGGATCGCTGGGGATTTGCGGGAATTTTTGATACGAACTATGAAACTTATCAGAAAAGAAGAAATCTAAATTTCTTCTTAGGTTTGATCCATACTGAATTGGAAGAACAAAGGACTAGAGTAGCTATCCTTGGCGGATTACTCGGCGGGTACGAAAGAAGTCCTGATTATTCGGATACCAATTTCCTTTGGTTACGTTGGAAATCTGTTCCGGGAGAGACTCTCGCGAATTTCCTTCCTGTTCTTTATTATCATTCGGATCCGTCCGGAACGGCGACTTTGATCCCACCTGTATTAGGCTACTTCTCTTCCGAAAAAGACGGAAGATTCGATATGCTTGGTTTAGGATTATTGTATTATCGAAACCAAAAAATTTCTAAAGAAGAAGATCTGATGCTTGTAGGTCCTGGATTATTCTATTATAAACAATATGGGAATAATATGAACGGCTTACACGCGATGGGAATTTTGGCGATTCCTGGAATGGGAGGCCTTCTCTGGGATTGGGAATACGAGACCAAGACTAAATATAGCAAATACTCTATTCTAAATTTATTATATAGTCACACGATCACCAAGGACGGGAATGAGATCGATAGAGTGCTCGGAATTAAGTTATAATAAAAAAAGCCGAGGATTTCTCCCCGGCTTTTTAACTTTCCGAAAGGAAGAGCAGACATTACATCATGCCGCCCATTCCTCCCATACCGCCCATTCCACCCATAGGAGGCATTCCGCCACCGTCTTTTTCAGGTTTGTCGGTGATTGTAACTTCTGTAGTTAACAACATTGATCCGATAGAAGCAGCGTTTTGGAGTGCGGAACGAACTACTTTCGCAGGGTCAACGACTCCAGCTTGTAGTAGATCTTCCCAAACCATAGTAAGAGCGTTGAAACCTTCGTTTCCTTTCTTACCTTTTGCTTGCTCTACGATTACGGATCCTTCCAGACCAGCGTTAGAAGTGATCATACGGATCGGCTCTTCTAATGCGCGGAAGATAATTTTTGCTCCAGTAGCTTCGTCGCCTTCTAATTTAAGAGCGGCAACTGCTTCTTGAGCTTTTAGAAGAGTTAATCCACCACCAGGAACGATTCCTTCTTCTACTGCTGCGCGAGTAGCTGAAAGTGCATCTTCCACACGGTGTTTTTTCTCTTTCATTTCTACTTCAGTAGCTGCACCAACATGAATTACTGCAACACCGCCAGCTAATTTAGCTAAACGCTCTTGGAGTTTTTCACGATCGTACTCAGAAGTAGTATCTTCGATTTGTTTTTTGATCTGACCTACGCGGCCTTGGATATCTTTAGAAGCACCTTGTCCTTCGATGATGGTGGTGTTTTCTTTATCCACGGTAACTTTTTTAGCACGTCCAAGTTGTTGAACTGTTGCGTTTTCCAGTTTCATTCCGAGATCTTCGGAAATCACTTGTCCACCGGTAAGGATTGCGATATCTTCCAACATCGCTTTACGACGATCTCCGAATCCAGGAGCTTTAACAGCCACACAAGAGATAGTTTTACGAAGAGTGTTTACTACGATAGTAGCTAATGCTTCTCCTTCTACTTCTTCTGCGATGATTACTAAAGGTCTTCCTGCTTGAGCAACTTTTTCCAATACTGGAAGAAGGTCTCTCATAGAAGAGATCTTTTTGTCGTAGATTAGAATATAAGGATCGCTTAATGTAGCGATCATTGCTTCAGGATCAGTTACCATATAAGGAGAAACGTATCCACGGTCGAATTGCATACCTTCTACCACATCTAAAGTGGTTTCGATAGATTTTGCTTCTTCTACAGTGATAACTCCGTCTTTTCCGACTTTGTCCATAGCATCTGCGATCAGATTTCCTATATCCTTATCGTTGTTTGCGGAGATAGTCGCAACGTTAGCGATATCTTTTTTGTTTTCGATCTTAACTGAACGTTTTTTGATACTTTCTACTGCTGCATTAACTGCTTTGTCGATACCGTGTTTAAGTGCCATAGGGTTTGCACCAGCGGTAACGTTTTTCAATCCTTCGTTAACGATAGATTGAGCAAGAATAGTAGCAGTGGTAGTTCCGTCTCCAGCAACGTCATTCGTCTTTGTGGAAACTTCTTTTACCATCTGAGCGCCCATATTCTCGATGGAATCTTCTAGTTCGATTTCTTTTGCTACGGTAACTCCGTCCTTAGTGATGGTAGGAGATCCGAATTTTTTGTCGATTACTACGTTTCTTCCCTTAGGACCAAGGGTAACTTTTACAGCGTTCGCTAGTTTGTTGACGCCTTCTAAAAGTTTACGTCTAGCTGTTTCATCATACTCGATAATTTTTGCCATTTTTTTTTCCTCAGCCTATTACTTTTTCACGATGGCAAGAATGTCGCTTTCGCGGATAATTAAGTATTCTTTACCTTCGGATTTAATTTCAGTTCCGGAATATTTGCCGTATAGAACGACATCACCAGCTTTAACTTCTAGTGGTATAAGCTTTCCGTCTTCATAACGTCCGCTTCCTACTTCTACAACTTTTCCCTCTTGCGGTTTTTCTTTAGCCGTATCAGGTACGAAGATGCTGCCGATTTTTTCTTCAGCGTCTTGTTTAGGCTCGACCAGAACACGGTCACCTAGCGGTTTAATCGCCATGACTTTCTCCTTTTAGCACTTGAAATAAATGAGTGCTTGAATATAAATTCCAGGAAATCCGAAACAGGGGTAGGCGGTCAAGCACTTTCGGTCATAGAGTGCTAAAATATTGCCCAAATTCCGTTTAAACCCCCAAATTTTTCATTTCCCGTTTTTTGGGGAAGACCGTCTAAGGGAGAATCTTGTTTTCAGAAAGAAATTTAATCAGAGTAAGAGAAGGGAATAAAAAGCCCATCTTAGAAGAAGGAGAATATATTCTCTATTGGCTTCGAGCGAATAGAAGAATGGCCTGGAATCATTCTTTGGATTATTCCATTCATCTTTCTAAAAAATTTGGGAAACCTTTGGTCATCTTTGAATCCGTCATGATGGATTTCGAGTGGAGTTCACCTAGGCTCCAACAATTTCTTTTAGAAGGAATTTGTGATACTGCAGAAGACGCAGCCCGTATCGGTCTTATATATTGGCCTTTTGTAGAAACTAAAGAACATTCTCTTTCAGAGATAGTTCCGGGTATTTTAGAAAAAGCTTCTATAGTGATTACGGATGATTTCCCTTGTTTTTTTCTTCCGGAACATGCGGAGAAGATTTCCGAAATCCTAAATTGCAAACTGTTACTCGTAGATTCTAATTCTATCACTCCATTAGCTTCTTACGAAAAATCCTTTGGATATGCTCGAGTTTTAAGACCGAAACTTCATGATAGATTTGTAGAATCTTATGTTCATAGATCCAATCCTAAACCAAATCCAAAAGGAATTCCAAGTTCTGAATCTTTGAAAAAACCGAAATTTCTATTTTCTGGGAAGAAGGAGGACATTTCTTCCTATTTACAAAGGATGAGTTCTAGGTTCCCGAATGTCCTTCCTGTTTCTGGTAAGATTGGAGGAAGAAAAGAAGGTCTCAAACTTCTGAAAAAATTCCTAAAAGAGGGACTTCCTTTTTATTCAGAAGAAAGAAGTGAACCAAGGCCACCTGAAAGAACAAAATCTTCTTATTTGTCTCCATATTTACATTTTGGAATGATCTCTGTAGATGAGATCGTTACTGCAGTTTTAGGATCGGATCCTCAAATCGATTGGAGTCCTGATATATTAAATCATTCTTATAGAGGTAAGAATGAGGGTTTCTTTCATCCAAATCCAAATATAAATTCTTTTTTAGATGAACTTCTAACCTGGAGAGAACTTGGTTATCTTTTGTTTTATAAGGAGCCAAGTTTTAGAAAAGATCTCTCTATTCTTCCGAATTGGGCTCAACTTTCTCTGGAGGCTCATAGAGGAGATAAAAGAGAATACATATATTCCAAGGAAGAATTTGAGAAAGCGATAACCCATGATCCGATCTGGAATGCAGCTCAAAAAGAATTAGTTCTCACTGGAACTATCCAAAATTATCTCAGAATGCTTTGGGGTAAAAAAGTAATAGAATGGTCTTCTTCACCTGAAGAAGCATTTCGTATATTAGAAGATTTGAATCATAAATATGCGTATGATGGAAGGGATCCGAATTCTTATACAGGTATCCTCTGGTGTTTCGGTGCGTTTGACCGACCTTGGTCACCAGAAAGAGCAGTGTTTGGAAATATCCGTTATATGTCCTCGGATTCTACTTCTAAGAAATTCAAAATAAAACCTTATCTGGAATATATCCGATCCTTGGAAGACTTGTCGGAACCCCAACTTTTTAAATAACAGGTGTTATTATAAGGGAGAGAGAAGTTGTTGCGAATTCTTTTTCCATGCCGTATTATGTAGTTCCGGAGGGACAAAGATGACTGAAAACAAAAAATACGAAACCCTACAGGAATTCTGGCCATTCTACTTGAGAGAACATTCGAATAAAATGAATCGGATATTCCATTTTATAGGAACGACATGTGCTTTGGTGTTTATCGTTTCTGCAATCTTCTATCTAAACGCTTGGTACTTACTGGGAGCATTGTTTAGCGGATATTTTTTCGCTTGGATTGGGCATTTCTTCTTAGAAAAAAACCGTCCTGCAACATTTATCTATCCGTTTAAATCTTTCGTGAGCGATTGGAGAATGTATTTTTGCACGATCACCGGGCAACTCGGTAAGGAATTACAAAAAGCGGGAGTTAAATAATTTCCCCACGTTACGATATCGCAGGATTGGAATTTTCACGTTACCTGCGATTTCGTAACCATTACCCCATTTGAGGGATACTCACTTGTTACTGGAGCGCCATAAAGTTAGTTCGTTTATTAAGTAACGTTATAAATTATTGTGGACCTGCGTTTTTTTCTTTCTCAATCCTGAGTTAATCGATACATATGCTCATTCTTAGAACGAAGAGAGGTTCTCTCATTGGATCCCGTTCTTCCAGCCGCCAAAGAATTAGCAAAGAATGTAGACACCTTATGGGTGATTTTCGCCTCAGCACTTGTATTTTTTATGCAAGCCGGTTTTCTTCTCTTAGAATCCGGATTAGTACGATCTAAAAACTCTATCAATGTAGCCATCAAAAACCTACTCGATTATGTTGTAGGAACAATTTGTTTCTTTTTGATCGGTTATGGTTTGATGTATGGGACTAGCTTCAATGGTTGGTTCGGTAAGGATCTATTTCTTTTAGAAGGTCTTAGTACCGGTAAAGAATTCGCCTTCTTTCTTTTTCAAGTTACTTTTATGGGAACAGCGGCGACTATCGTGTCTGGTGCAGTTGCGGAGAGAATTCGGTTCCAAGCATATTTAGTCTGTTCACTTTTTGTTTCTTTATTCATATATCCTGTCTTTGGTCATTGGGCATGGGGAGGAGGTTGGTTAAGCCAATCAGGCTTTCATGATTTTGCAGGAAGTTCGGTCGTACATTCTGTTGGAGCTTGGGTATCTTTGGCCGGAGTAGTTGTTCTTGGACCCAGAAAAGATCGTTTTGATTCGGAGGGAAAACCAAGAGAATTGTACGGCCATAATCTTCCCTTTTCCGTTTTAGGAACTTTCATTTTATGGTTTGGTTGGTTCGGATTCAATGGAGGAAGTACACTTTCTCTTACTGACTCAGTTCCTAAGATCATAGTAAATACCAGTCTTGCGGCTTGCGCTGGATGTAGTGCAGCTATCATATTTGATTATATTACGAAAGGTGTTCCTCATGTAGGAGGTGCAATCAACGGAGTCCTTGCTGGGTTAGTCGCAATTACTGCAGGTTGTGATGTAGTGAGTCCAGCTTCTTCTTTAATCATTGGATTGATTGCAGGTATACTTGCAGAAGTTGCCGTCTGGATTATGGAGAATTATTTAAAATTAGACGATGTAGTGAGTGCATTCCCTGTGCATGGAGTTGGAGGAATCTGGGGAACCTTAGCTGTAAGTATATTTGCACAAGAAGAGTCATTGCGCAGTTGGAATCAATGGCAGGCACAACTTATAGGAATTGCTGTTTGTGCCATATGGGCTTTTAGTATGGGGCTCATTCTATTCTTTCTAATGAAGTTTACTATATCAATTCGTGTGTCTTCGGAAGAAGAAGACAGAGGTCTAAACGAATCTGAACATGGTGCCAAGACAGTCTGGTTGGATCTGATGAACGCAATGAAATATGTTGCTGATTCTAAAGATTTGAGAAAGAGAATAGATGTGGATCCGGGAGTAGAATCTGGAGCTGTTGCAGAATTATTCAACCGTTTACTTTTGAGTTTAACCCAGATCATAGGAGTTGTGAAAGAAAACTCTGATAAGATCGAAAATGAATCCGGGCTTTTAGAGAACTCTACACTTGCTATTACTAAAGAGATCGAAAAACAAAAAGAAAAAACGATCTTGATAAGAGAAACTTCAGACATATTAGAAACTTCTTTAAAAGCAGTTTTAGATCTGGTAAGGGAAGAAAGAAGAAGATCATCCGAAATGAGAAGAATGTCGGAAGAGATGTCTCAAGGAATGAAGGAGCTCCAAACCGATATTTTGGCATCCGACCAAATCAGTGATTCTATACAGTCCATTGCATTTGCCGGAGAAAAAACTTTAGAAAGGACCGTCAAAAGTATGCAAGGCCTGAACGGTTCCGCTAAAAAGGTAGAAGAGCTCGTCGGAATTCTCCAGAAAATAGCAGAACAACTCGGAATGTTATCTATCAATGCATCGATCGAGTCCGCAAGAGGAGGTGACAAAGGATTTGCAGTGGTTGCACATCAGATCTCAGTTCTTTCTGAAAAAACTGCTTCTAATGCAAAACAAGCAAATATGTATCTGAGAGAGATTTGGGAAACTGTAAATGGGTCTTTACAATCGTTATCCGAAACTGTGGAATCATTTAAATTGATCTTGGTCAAAATTCCAGAACTCTCTAAAACTATGAAAGGTGCTTTTGATTCGGTCCGGGATTATTCTTCTAGATCGGATGATTTAGAAACTTCTATCCAAGGAGTGGCTGAAATGAGTGAATCAGTTGCTGCAGATATGGAAAAACGTTATTCTGAATTGAATCGAATGAGAGATTTCTTTTGTGAAATCGAAGAGGGTGCAGTTCGGATCGGATCCTTGTTAGAAGACTTACAGAAAATGAGCCTTATGTTAAGTGGTCAAACGATCCGAATGCATCGAGTTGTGGATATTTTCAGAATAGAACCTACGGCGGGTTAAATTTTTCAGGCTCCGACTGCAACTACAGTCACTAGTTTTTCTCTTCCTTTTACTTGGACTGGAGGAAGAGTTTCTCCTCTAAAATTTGCACCTGCAAGTTTCCAAGTTTCTTCGGAGACCAACAATTCTTTTCCGAAGTTTTTGGTAAGAGATTCAATTCTGGAAGCAGTGTTAACTGCGTCTCCGATAACTGTGAATTCAGAACTTTTACTTGTTTCTATATTTCCGGAGAATACTTCTCCTGTATGAATTCCTATTCCGATCCTTACAGGCTCCAGTCCTCTGGATTCTCTCTCCTTATTAAATTCTCCTAATTTTTCTAACATCCTTTGCCCGCTTTGTAAGGCGCGAATCGCGTCAGATGCAGGGTCTGCGGATGGATAAGGTGTTCCGAAGGTAGCCATGACAGCATCTCCCATATACTTATCCAAAGTCCCGCCGAATTCAAAAACACAATCAGTTAATGTTTCTCTAATGGAAGAGAGGAATCTGCTTAATTCTAATGGATCCATATTTTCTGAAAGTGCTGTGAAATTGCGGATATCAGTAAAGAGTATGGTGGCAGTTTGTCTTCTTCCCTCCAATACATTTGGGTTGGTCATCATTTCTTCTACCATTCCTGGGGAGAAATAACGAGAAAGTAAGGATCTTTGTGCTTCTCCTTCTCCAATTCGTCTGATCATGATCAAAGTTCTCAGGATCCCAAAAGCAAAAAAGAATGCTAAGATCAAATAGACCATAGGCCTTCCGAATAATGCGTCTGTGACGAGGACATTCGGTCCCATTACATAATCTCCCCAATCTTTCGCGAATACCATCTTGTCGTATATTAGCGCGTAGGAGAAGATCCCGAAATAAACCAGATAGAATAAGATAACACTTAAGACTACGTATCTTAATCTGAATTGGATCAACGAAAATGCTAGAGGAAAGAATAGAAAATTCATAATTGGATTTTTGATAGCGAATCCAAGATCGAATGAATTTTGGTGAAGAGTATAATATAATAATAAAGAACTGATCACAAAAAAATCAGAGACGAGTGCTAAATAAGAAAATCCTTTAATAGCCCAATGAGTGCAGGTCCGTATCACATATGTGTGTCCAATTGTAACCGCAGTGAAAATAGAAAATGCGATCCCGTTAACCAGTGCATCTCCACTTTTCCAATTTAAGGCCAACTGAGCTGCAAAAAATATTAGAAGCAGATATCTAAAGGCGTTGGATACATAGGCTCCTATGATTTCTTCGTTTTCTAGAACCTTACGGACGGAATCGTCCATTTTACTTCGATCTGTAATTTCCAGAATATTACAAAGAAACTTAGGTAGATAATCTTTGATAGGCATAGCTTCCTAAAATACTCCTTTCCATTTTTGCTTCAATCGTTTCTTATTGTTTTCGACTGAATCGAATAACAAAAGGAATGTTATAATTCCGAAATAAATATCAGAATCAGTGGAACTTTTACATAAAACCAAGATCGATCAGATCATGGATAGAACAGGATGGAAGAATGAACAATAGAGTTGCAATCATTGCGGGCGGAACTGGCCTCGTCGGCGGAGAACTTGTACAAGAATTATTGATAGATCCATCCTGGGATAAGGTTTATCTTCTGGTCCGAAAACCTCTGGAATGGACTCATTCCAAATTGGAATTGATCCTTACTGATTGGGAAAAACTAACCGAGTTTCCTCAAGGTGTAACAGATGCATTCTGCACTTTGGGCACTACGATCGGCAAAGCGGGCTCTAAAGAGAATTTTAAAAAAGTAGATTTAGATTATCCGATACGATTTGCAAAAGCAGCAAAAGAGAAGGGTGTAAAATCTTTCTTTATAGTGACAGCACTGGGAGCAGATCCAAATTCTATCGTATTCTATAATCAGGTAAAAGGTGAAGTAGAAACCGAAATTTCCAAGCTTGGTTTTGAGACTTTCGGAATTTTCAGACCTTCTCTTTTGGAAGGTGATAGAAAAGAATTCAGATTAGGGGAGAAGATCGGGTCTAAACTTGCTTTCTTGATCAATCCTTTGCTTTTAGGTCCATTCAAAAAATACAGATCTATTCATGTTAAGACTGTAGCTAAGTCTATGTTGAACTTGGCTTGGTCTGGAAAAAAAGGAAATCATATTATAGAATCGGATAAGATCGCAGCTTTGGGATCTTCTTCTGCTCGAGGGAATCTAGAAAACTTAATATAATTTTGATTAAGGATTTCCGTTTAATCTTTTTAAGATCTCGGAAGCGTTTTCGTTTTCAGGATCTAATTCGAGACTCAGTTTTGCGTAATTAGAAGCTTTTTCGGATCTTCCTAATTTTAGATTTAAGTCGGCTATATGAGCTAGGTTTGCAGGGATCCCCGGATTTCTAAGTTGGATCCTTTCTGCAAGTTCTAAGGAACGATTGAAATTTCCGATCTTTTTGAAGCAAAAAGAAGCGGTATAGATTATATCCGTATCACCTGGATTTTCTTCAACATAGGAATCCATAAGAGAACAAGCCTCTTGGTAATTTCCATTTCTATAATGGAGCCTGATCAAATCTCTCTTTAATATTTGGTTTTCTGGAGAAAGGTTTAAAGCTTCTTCTATTGTAAGAATTGCTTCCGGAATATTTTTATTTCTTAAGAACTCTCTTGCTTTCTTACTTAGATTATGAACTCCTTTTCCAGCCTTTGTTTTATTTAAGGATTTGCCTGGATCATATTCTATCCGTAAAAGAGAAAGATCGTCTGTAATCCTTCCTCTTGATTCCAAATTGGATAAAATAGTTTGAAGATTACCTTCAGAAGATTCTACTATTTTCATAAACAAGGATTCGTCCTCGTTCATTGTTTTTTCCCCTGATCTTGTAGGAATCTCTAGATCGTCTCTTCCGTCGGAACCTATCACTAAAATATCGGCTGGCTGGAGTCTGAAAATTTTTACACTTAAACTTCCTTCCATGCCTGGAGTTCCTAATTTTCTGTATTGTAAACTTTCTTCTAAAAAAGAAGCTTTTCCATCTCTATATAGAACTGACCAAGGATGTTCTGCATTGATATAGTATAATATACCTGCTTCTTCATCTAAAACACCTAAGACCATGGAAACTAACATGCTTCCATCGAATCCCTGGAATAATTTATGCAATTCAGTAAATGCGTTTTTGATCCATTTTTCAGCGTAAAGAGAGTAGGTGTTTTCATTCGTTAAAGTTCTTTGTAGAATGGAGTGGAATGCCGCTCCAAGAACTAAAACTCCTCCAGCTCCTTGGAGAGATTTTCCCATAGCATCCGCATTTAAGAATACAGTGTATTCCTTTCCTCTTAAAAGGATTTCTTGTGCGATACAGATATCTCCACCGATCTCACTTTCTTTTCCTTTAAATACAAAGTTCTTCTTTTGTTTAATTAGAAAATCAACCTTTGCCTTTCTTCCTGTAGTTTTATTGATACCTAGAGGTTTGATCAAAAGGGAAGTAAGAAAATAATCTCCATCTTGTTGTTGTTTAAGTTCTTCTACAGTGCGTAATGTTTCTCTGAGCTCAGAGGTTTTTTCTTCCACCAAAGATTGTAGATGTTCTCTTATCCTTCCTATCTCTCCCGTGGCCTTCGCAAAATCTTTCGCAAAACCTAAAAATTCTCGATCAATCGAAACTAAAGGAAGTTTTCCGGGGCCTCCGGCAGCAAGATCATTCGCAGATTTTCCAATCTGCTCCAAAGTGGTAGAGATAGATTGGAAATACAGAATGATCAGTGTGGTGGCCGCAAAAAAAGTTAATCCGATAAAGAATGCTATTTCTAAATAAGAATCTGGTCTTAAGCCTACGTAGACCGCTAAGATTGTAAGAGATAATAATACTAAAGAAAGTAAGAATCCGAATTTTCCTTTAAGACCTAAGAATCCGGACGGGAAATTAGAGGAATAAGATCTACTTAGCAGAACTTTCTTTAGCATAACCCTTTTGGGACCGGTTATATAGTCAGTGATTATATAACTAAATCCACAATATACAAAAACCGCAGCGAGCCATCCTAAGAATATATACAAAAGTTCTTTTAAATTATAATCAAATAGCAAATAGGGAATAACACAGGAGAGAAGGACAAAACTTCCATAGCAGAATGCCGATATCATGTTGTGCAAAGGAAGGCGTATCAGATCAGATAAAATTACATCCAGCTCTTCTGAGGAGTTCCTGCGTATAGAATGAGTTGGATTTAGTGTTTTGTTGATTCTTGTAATATGTGCTTCAATTCCTGAAATGCCTATTGGAGCAAGCAATCCATATTGGACACTATGCAATATAGTAACAAGTAGAGTAGCGAATACAAAACAAAGAACGATTAAATAATGGGTTTGAAGAGAAAACATCGGAATGGTAGCGGATCCGAAAAAAAACGCGTAAACCGCTCCAAACCAACCACCTGCTAAAGAGAATGCTACGATGGAAAAGGTATAGGAAATCTTTTTATGAATCGTCTCGAAAAGGCGATAAAAATATCTCTGAGTCATCTTGATTATCCTGGAATGTTCCGGATCTTTATGGAATACAGAAGAATAAGACGTAATGATCCTTCTGAACATATTTTGTAATGAAAGAAATTTTTTCCTACCACTCTTTATCTAAAGCAGAATAATTTATAGAAAGATGTGGTTATCGTAAATGGTATTACGTCGATAAAAATTGAATGGATTTTAATTTGTGAACAAATGTTTACTTTGATATTGGAAAAAGTAATTTTGCTTTCCAAATAGTCTGATCAAAATAATTTCTCCAAGATATAAATAGGAAGGGAAGATGGATATTAAAGGAAAACGTATCGTGATCACCGGAGCTGCCTCAGGGATCGGCAAAGAAACTCTACTCAAACTTCTCCAATTTGAAGGTGTTAGCATTTTAGCGGTGGATCTGGATCCTTCTAGATTAGAAGTTTCGGACGATAGAGTTAAAAAATTTAAATGTGATGTTTCCTCTTCCGAGAACGTAGATAAAATTTTCAAAGAAGCTAAAAAGGTTTTAGGTGGTATTGATATCTTTTATGCAAATGCAGGTTTTGCGTACTATGAAGAGATCAAAAAGCCAGATTGGAAACGTATCGAAAAAATTTTCCAGACAAATGTTTTCTCTGCTATCTATGGCCTACAGAAAGTCCAGGCAGAATATTCGAATCCTGTCTATTATATCATCACTGCTTCTGCTATGAGCTTTCTTTCGATTCCAGGTTATGCCTTGTATTCCGCAACCAAAGCAGCAGTACATTCCTTTGCAGAAGCATTTCAATTCGAATTGAAAAAACCTCATAGACTTATGATCGTTTATCCAATTGCTACTCGAACAAATTTTTTTGATGCTGCTGGTAAGAAGGTTCCGGTACCTTTTCCTTCTCAAACGCCTAAACAAGTTGCCTCGGCGGTTGTATCCGGGATTCGCTGGAATAAAAAGAAAGTATTACCTTCTAAAATATTTACTTTGATGATGTTCCTGGATAGATTTCTTATCTACCCACTGCGAATTTATCAGATCATCGAAAATTGGAAACGTAAAAGAGCCCTAAACTAAGGCAGGGCTCTTTTTATTCTCGATACGGATTTTATTATATTCTAATAAAGCTGAGCTATCCAGATTATAAGAGTGAATCAGAGCAGCTCTTTCTTTTTTGGAATCTCCATCTAACTTTTTCAGACCTCTTTCTAAAACCAGTCCAATGATGACTCTGGTTGCAGATTCTACTAATTCGAATGCAACTTCGTCTTTGGATGTTCCATTTTCTAAAGAGGTGTAAATAGAATGAGAATCTTCTAATTTTTGGCGATTTTCTGTAAGCTCTCTAGAAGGGGAGAAGCTGGACATTTCTTCATCCAAATATTGTCTTAAGATCCCTTTGGTTCCGAGTCCAGTGACTATTCCTCCGATCGCAGCTACAACCTGTAATTGTGTGGTTCCTTCATAGATGTTTGTGATCCTTACATCTCTATAGATCCTGGAAATATCATAATCGTAAGTGTATCCTGCTCCTCCGTGAATTTGGAGTGCGTCGAATGCGATCTTATTTGCCTGTTCTGTAATATAATATTTAGATAATGGAGTGAATAGGTTGGCAAGTTTTTCCCATTTTTTGATATTTTCGTCCTTTTTGATCTCTCTTTCATCTACACCGGACTCTTTCATCTTTTCAGATTTCCAATGATATAGGTCAATAGATCTGGAGGCTTCTTGTAAAATGGAACGCATTGCTAAGATCTCTCTATCCATAAGATCCAACATTTTTTTCACTGCTGGGATATTCCTGATCTTCTTGCCGAATTGTTCTCGTTCATCTGCATATTTTTTGGCTTCATAATAAGCTGCGGCTCCAATTCCCATTGCCTGTCCAGCGATAGAAAGTCTTGCGCCGTTCATCATTGCCATTGAATATTTTACGAGTCCGTAACCTTCTTCTCCGATTAATATACCGGGAGAGTTTTCATAAACTACCTCGCAGGTTGGAGAACAATGTAGTCCCATTTTTTTCTCTATTCCTGCGATCTCCACATCTTCACTTTTAACGATAAAGAAGGAGAGTCCTCTTGCACCACTTGTTGGGCTTCCTGTTCTAGCTAATGTAAGAATGATAGAAGGTTTATCATCGAATCCGCAAGCATGCGTGATAAATCTTTTGGCTCCGGTGATTCTCCAGATTCCATCTTCTCCTTTGATAGCTTTTGTTTGTAAGTTAGGAAGGTCTGATCCGTAATTCGGTTCCGTGAGTGCCATTGCCCCGCATAACTCTCCGGCAGCCATTTTAGGTACGTAAGTTTCTACCATTTCTTCTGTACCGAATCTTTCTATGGTTTCTGCAAGGTTCATACATCCTAAAGCAATCGCAACCGATCCGTCTGCTCTGGAGAATATTTCCATAAGCATTGCTTGAACTGTGCAAGGTAAACCTAAACCACCATGTTTACGTCCGATAGAATAGGGAAGGATTCCTGCTTCCTTGACTTGGTTGACAGCGTCTATCATTTCCTTAGGAAATGTTACTTTACCTTTTTTGTATATTAAACCTTCTGCATCCATTTTTTGGACGAAAGGAGCTATTTCCTTTCCTGCGATCTCGCCCGCAGATTCTAAAACGGATCTATAAAATTCGATGGCTTCTTCTTTGCTTCCGGGTGCTAATGCGAATTCTTCTTTTCCGGTTTTTTCGTATTCTTTCTTGTCTGAAAATCCTTGTTCGAATGCTTCTACCACTTCTTCCCAGTCTATTAAGGATTCAAAATATTGCTTTAAGTCTTCATTCTCTAAGAAATAATTATTTTCGAGCATGTGGATATTCTCCGAATAAAAATGAACTTTTGTTCAATGTGATTAAGTTTCTTAAGGAAGCCTTAATTTATGATTTTTATCTGGAAAGGGAAAAATATGAAGATTGCTATCTTTTTTAAAAATGGAAAGGTAATAAAAAAGCCGCCGGTTTGACCCGACGGCTTTCGGCTTTAAGCAAAGCAGGAAAAAGAAGGATTACTTCTTGTCTCCAGCGATTGCAGCTTTCAATTTTTCTTCTGCATCAACAGCCAATTTTTGCAATTCAGCTGGGTTTGCGTGAAGAATAGGAGAAAGACCTGGAACACCTGGAGGGCCAAGTACTCCAACAGTAGCTACGAAAGAACCTTTAACTTCGCCTACTTTGTAAGTAGTGAAGGTAATTCTGTATAAACCGCGAACTAAAAGTTTTTTAGTGTCGATGTTTTTAAGTTCATCTAAGCTTTTTGGAATATTAGGAATTTGGATACGTAGTAAAGAGTTGTACTTGTTGTGACGCTCTTCAGTGTAAGTATCGTCTCCATCATCATTGTCGCCAAGATTTTGAAGTGCTTTTCCTTTAGCTGCTCCTTCGATTTGGTTCGGCATAATAGCTGCTAAGCGCTCTACGCGAATCCAAGTATCGAACCAGTTCGGCATGCTTTTTTCTTCAGGAGTTGCAGCTTTGAAAGCCTCACTCACGAAGTCGTCGCTAGATGGCTCACCAATTTCTCCGGTAGGGGAAATTAGACGAACTCCTAATTCAACGATAGCTGCTGGAACCCAAATATAAAGGAAATATGATTTCTTTCCGTTTACTACTGCGTCAGCGGCTTGTCCTGGTTTGATGTATCCCCAATAGTTCACAGTTTCAGAATAAGGTGCGAAAAGCTTCTTAACTCCTACTCCTGGAATGTCTTGTTCACCGACCGAGAAATTACTTTTTAGGCCGGGAAGTCCACCGATACATGCAGCAAAGCTGACCATTATAGCGGCGGAGATTATTAGGATCGAAGATTTTTTCATTCGAGAGATCTCCTTGGTATGGATTGCTCAAGATAGAGAAGAGTTTCCTTTTTGTAAATCTAATTAATAAATTTTTGTTTCCTACCCTTCTTTTGCGGTGCAAAATTTTTACAAAGTGGTAATTTTACGTCTCACCTGGATCATATAACAAGTTCCATTTGGTAAGTAAAAAAATTTCCAGGTCTCTTAACAGAAACGTTTTGAATGAGGGAATGATGGATAGGTGGTTAGTTTAGTTTTTGAAAAGCCAGGACCAAAACCATTCCCAAAGATCCAATAACCAGGCAAACAATCTACCAAGGATCCCAGTATGGGAATATCTTCTTAATAGCTTTTGAGCCCTTTCTTGTTCTTCTGGGGTAAACGGTAGCCGTACATTGTTTTCTTCGGCTTCGATCAAAACTCTTTCTTTTTTACTTCGTACATCTACGATTCGAACATCAACATATTCCCAGCCCAGAAGTTTTACACATTCCAGGCGTCTTTCGCCAGAGACTAATTTATTGTCCAGGTCGATAATGATCGGATGCAAAAGCCCTAAGTTTTGAATGGAAGATTTGAGACCATGTAAGTCACCTAAATCTTTACGAATGCGGTTCTTTACCTTAATATCGGAGACCCGAATTTTCATCTAAGAAATGCTTTTTTCACCGTATAAATCCTACAAACCAATTTCACAAGTTTTGACTAAATTTCCTAAAGAACCCTTCTGGGATTGGAAAAGGTTGGGTCGGATTCACTTGACAGTGACGACTTGCATAGGTTTATAGTTTTAGGCGGGGAAGATTCTCCCCTTCGAATTAATTTTAACAGGAATTACAATCGAATGTCCCTTCAAGACTTCATCTTTACCTCGGAATCCGTATCGGAAGGACACCCGGACAAGGTTTGTGACCAAATATCCGACGCAATTCTGGACGCTTATTTAGCTCAGGATCCAAAATCCAGGGTAGCCTGCGAAACTTTAGTAACTACTAACCTCGTGGTAGTTGCCGGAGAAGTAACTAGCAAGGGAAAAATCGACGCAGTTGAGATCGCAAGAAACGTAATCAAGGATATCGGATACAACGATGTTTCCTTAGGTTTTGACGCTGAGTTCGCTGTAGTTTCTTCTCATATTCATGCTCAAAGTCCTGATATTTCTCAAGGTGTTACTGAGGGAGAAGGTCTTTTTAAAGAGCAAGGAGCAGGAGACCAAGGTTTGATGTTCGGGTTCGCGATCGACGAAACTCCTGAACTTATGCCTATGCCAATCTATTACTCTCATGAGTTAGTTAGATATTTGTCTGGATTACGTCATGACGGTAAATTGAAATGGTTACGCCCAGACGCTAAGTCTCAAGTAACTGTAGAATACAAAAACGGAAAACCTACTCGTATTGATACCGTTGTAATTTCTACCCAACATTCTCCAGATGTTTCTCACAAACAGCTTGAAGAATCTGTAATTGAAGAATGTATCAAGAAAGTGATCCCAGCTAACTTCTTGAAAGATACGAAATATTTTATCAACCCAACTGGACAGTTCATCATCGGTGGACCACACGGAGATACTGGTCTAACAGGACGTAAGATCATCGTGGATACTTATGGTGGTTACGGAAGACATGGTGGTGGAGCATTCTCCGGAAAAGATCCATCCAAAGTGGACCGTTCCGCAGCATACATGGGTAGATATATCGCGAAAAACGTGGTAGCTGCAGGACTTGCTTCTCAGTGTGAGGTGCAGTTGGCATATGCGATCGGTGTTGCTGAGCCTGTTTCGGTTCACGTTGACACTTTCGGAACTGGTAAACTTTCCGAAGAAGAGATCGTAAAAAGAATTAAAGCAAACTTCAAACTGACTCCAAGAGGGATCACTGAGTCCTTACAATTATTGGAGAAAGGAAGAAAATACAGGGAAACCGCTGCTTACGGACATTTCGGAAGAAGTGGAGAAACATTTACCTGGGAAAGAACTGATAAAGCAGGAGCATTGAAAGGTTAATGGGAGCAGTATCCGCATCTAGCGCAGACCAAAAAGCAACCAGAGACGGTTATGGAGACGCATTGCACGAATTAGGTGCAAAACGTTCCGATATCGTAGTACTAGACGCGGATCTTTCCGGTTCTACTAAAACCAATAAGTTCTCAAAAGCATTTCCTGACCGTTTTTTCAACGTAGGAGTCGCTGAGCAGAATTTAGTGGGACATGCAGCCGGACTTGCTCTTGCAGGTTACGTTCCATTTGCTTCTTCTTTCGCGATGTTTTTATCCGGAAGAGCATGGGAAGTGGTTCGTAATAGCGTAGTTTATCCTTTCTTAAATGTAAAATTAGTAGCTTCTCATGGTGGAATTACCGTCGGTGAGGACGGAGCTTCTCACCAATGTATCGAAGATTTTGCCACAATGAGAGCAATTCCTGAAATGGTAGTGATCTGTCCTTCTGACTATAACGAAACTAAACAGATCATTCATGCAATCGCAGATTATAAAGGACCTGTTTACGTAAGAGTTGGTCGTCCTAATCTTCCTTTAATCGAAAGAGAAAATTATAAATTCGAGATCGGAAAAGCAGAAGTGATGAGAGAAGGTAAAGACGTTCTTATCATCGCAAACGGAGTTCTGGTCAACGAAGCAATGATCGCAGTAAAAGAGTTGGAAGCAGAAGGTATCCAAGCTACTCTTTTGAACATGGCAACCATCAAACCTATCGATAAAGAAGCTATATTGAAATATGCTAAACTTTGCGGTACAGTTGTTACTTGCGAAGAACATAATGTGATTGGTGGACTCGGTTCTGCAGTAAGTGAATTTTTATCTGAAGAACATCCAGTTAGAGTTCTGAAATTAGGAATGAAAGACAGTTTCGGTAAATCCGGTACTTGGTCTGGACTTCTGGATTATTTCGGACTCAGATCCAAAAACATAGTGGAACTAGCGAAAAAAGCAGTCCAATCCAAATAATAAATAACCCGGTGCTTTTGCCGGGTGTAAGTTTTTCGTGCCATGCCTAACTCTCCCTCAATAGAAGAAACCACCACAGAAGATCCGGTGCAAATCGGGGGACCCTGGAGAGTGGTTTTATGGGATGATAATGAACATACTTACGAATACGTAATCATGATGCTTATGGATGTATGTAAAATGACTCCGGAGCAAGCGTTCAGTCACGCTGTAGAAGTAGACGCTCAGAAAAAAACAGTGGTGTTTGCAGGTGAATTAGAACACGCGGAACATATCCAAGACTTAATCTTAAATTACGGGCCGGATCCACTTCTTCCCGCATCTAAAGGCTCAATGAGCGCAACCCTCGAAGGGTAAGGCCAATAAAAAACCCGGCAGAGTGCCGGGTTTTTTTCTTAAAGTAAGTTTTACTTCTTCTTAATTAAGATCTTTCTTTCGATTTCGAAAATTTTCTCAGGAAGTTTTTCCTTACCGTGTTTTTTCTTATCGTTCTCTTTTAAGAATAGATCCGCTCCGAATTTTTCGAAGGCATCGTTTGCCTTGATGTTTTTCAGACCGATGAATTGAAGATGAACTTCTCCCGCAGGGATTCCAAATTCTGTTCCTCTATCTTTTACTGAAAGAACTCTAGTGATCGCAGTCACAGTGTCTCCACTGAAAGAAGGTTGAGTATGATATCCCTCAGTGAATCCAAGATCCCAGATAACATTCTCAGTCACATCTCTGGAAGAAAGTCCGCATAACCATGCAAATACGAGTCCTCCGTAAACGACAGGTTCTCCACCCATTGGTCCAGAAATTCCGGAAGAATAAAGTTTGTCGTAATGAAGTGGGTGAGTGTTCCCAACTCTGTAAGTCCAAGGGAAATGTTCGTCAGTGATAGTTCTTCCATTTTGGTGGATATAAATCTGACCGGCTGCGAAATTTTCGAAATAAGTATCTGTCCAGGTGGCTGTTTCGAAACCTTTTGGAAATTTTAACTCAGGAAGTTCGATCACTGGGCTATCAGTTTCAGGGAAGAAAGCTTCTTTAATCACTGGTTTTGGAGTTCCTTTCGGTTTTCCATTTGAGTGATAGATCATGATCTTTCTTTCGTATTGAAGTACTAGTTCCTTGTTTTGATTCAAACAGATCGTACGAACATGAACGATTCCTGGTTTATCCGCTCCCTTATCATCAATTTTGATAATTTTGGTTTTAGCAGAAAGAGTATCTCCTGGATATACAGGTTTCAGGAATTGAACGTCATAGTATCCAAGGTTCGCGAGTGCTTTTTCGGAATCGTTTTGAACTCCCAAAGAAAGTGCTATATTGAACACCATCAAAGGAGAAACTAATAGATCCTTAAATCCGTGAGCTTGTGCGTAAGGAGCAGAAAGATAAAGTGGATTTGCTTCCATAAAAGTGGTAGCAAACTCTTGTGCAAAAGAACGATCGATTGTCAGTTCTCTTGGATGTTCAAAAATTGCACCTTCTGTAAATTCTTCCAGGTATCTACCGTAAATACCCCGTTTTACGGTTCCGGTTTCCACCGGAGTTTTGGGACCTAGTTCCGCAAAGGGGGAAGTAGGGATTTTAGCCATATTGAGAACTCCTGCTTCGTTTTTAGTTTCTTCCAGGATTTTGAGATCCTCCGGTCGGAAAAGGCTTTTTCCTATCAATTAGTGTCGAAATACCCATCCAATTGGGTTCTGGATCCGAAACGAAACTCGGAAATTTGGATCTCTTGTTTGGAAAGCCCCGGATTATTATCCTTCTCCCCAAACATATGATTCCAAGTGTTTACGTAGAGAATTGGCAGTGAGTTCCGATTTTCCAAAAGGGAAGAAGAAAGTATTTTATCCTTATGAACGACCGGGTCTTCTTGGAAGATTTGATCTCCTGAGTAAACATTCTTCAAATCCAATTGAAAAGTTTTACCATCAGGTTCTAGTCGGACTAAAAAGGATTCAATGTCGTAAGTCCTACCATAACGTATCCTTCTGTAGATCCTATAGAAAAAATCCTTCCAGGTGCTTGGATGAATCTCATCTCTAAATACTAGACTAACCTCCCATTCAAATCCAATAGGAGTGATATTCGCCTTACAATAGATCCCGACCAGATCATTTCCAGTCTGAACATCTATCTCAGGTTGGGATAAAACGAATAGATCCGACTTGGGACAGATACCTTCCGTTGTTGGGAATACAGGCAAAGGGGGACTAGTACAGCCCAAATAAAGAAAGAATAGAGGGATGAGAAGATAAGATTTCATGAGAAGGCCAGAATGGGGGAATTCGAATCAGTTTTTCAATCTTGTCAAGATGGAAAATAGGTGCTTTTCCATTCGGGAAGAGAAAGTCTGGAACCGATGAGTTCCTCAGTTCTATTCAAAGAATTTCCCCAAATTGCACTTTCTGCTCAAAAGGAGAAGGTGAGAGAAAAGATTCAGAACACTAAAAAGGTTTTGGAAGACGTTATTCAGAAGAAGGATGTAAATTACGAGTCTGTAATACGACCACTGAATGATTCAATGGAAGAATTACAGGAAGAGTTCACCGTACTTTCTCACCTAAATAGTGTTAAGAATAGTGAAGAAACCCAAGAGCATTATACTGAGATCCTTCCAGAGATTACTGAATTTTATACTGAACTAGGACAGAACGAAGAACTGTTCAAATTATACACTCAAATATATGAGAAAGAAAAAACTTCCTTAGACAGACCTAAGAACAAGGTTTTGGAAGACGCAATCCTACAATTCAAACTGGGAGGAGTAGGACTTCCTGAAGATAAAAAAAATCGTCTCCAAGAAATACAACTCAAGCTTTCAGATCTTTCCAATCAATTCTCTCAAAATCTTTTGGATTCTACAAATTCTTTCGAAATGAAAATCGAATCTGAAGAAGACGTAAAAGAAATTCCCGAGTCCGACAAAACATTGTACAAAAATGAAGATGGGACTTACACCTTTACTCTTCAGTTTCCAAGCTATAATTGTTATATGACTTACGGAAGTAATCGTTCTAAAAGAGAAGAATTATATAAAGCTTACGTAACTCGTGCCCCAGGAAATGGAAAAATTTTAGAAGAGATCCTGGCTCTAAGAGATGAATCTGCAAAATTGCTTGGATATAAAAATTATGCAGAATCTTCTTTGGCAACTAAGGTAGCAGATTCTTCTGAACAGGTATTGGACTTCCTGCAGAAAATTGGAAAACTTGCAAAACCAGTAGCGGAGAAGGAAATTTCAGAACTGAAAAAATTTGCAGGAACACTTGGCATTTCGGATTTCCAGGCATTTGATAGTGCTTATGTTTCAGAGAAGTTAAAGAAGAGAGACTACGATTTCGACGAAGAGCTTACCCGTCCTTATTTCGAAAAAAATACTGTGGTTAAAGGGACCTTCTCCTTTTTAGAAAAACTTTTAGGATTAAAATTCGAGAAGACGAATGCTCCTATCTGGGATCCAAAAACAGAAGTTTATCATGTAAAAAACGGCTCCGAAATTATCTCAAGATTGTACTTGGATCTAGAAGCCAGAAAAGACAAACAGGGTGGGGCCTGGATGAATCATTGGGAAACTAGAAATCGACTTTCTGGTAAAACAATCCTGCCTTCTGCATTCGTGGTTTGTAATTTTCCTCCTTCTAAGGATTCTGCTCCTTCTCTTTTAAATCATTCGGATGTAGTAACATTTTTCCATGAAATGGGACATGCACTTCATCATCTATGTGCAAAAATAGAAGAACCTCCTGTGAGCGGCATCAATGGAGTGGAATGGGACGCGGTAGAATTTCCTTCTCAGTTTTTGGAAAATTTCGCTTACGAACCAGAGGTCTTGGACTTCTTCGCATTCCATTATGAAACTGGAAAACCAATCCCTAAAGAATTGGCTCAAAAATTAAAAGATACTAAAAACTTTTTGGCTGCTATGGGAGTGGTTCGACAGCTAGAATTCGGAATTTTTGATATAAGGATCCATCTCCAAAAATATTCGGAAACAGAAGTTCAGAATATTCTGGATACTGTTCGAAAAGAGGTAAGTGTTCTTTTTCCACCTGGATATAACAAGTTCCAGAATGGATTTGGTCATATTTTCTCAGGTGGGTACGCTGCTGGTTATTATAGTTATAAATGGGCAGAACTTTTAGCAGCGGATGCTTTTTTTGCGTTCAGATCCAAGGGAATTTTTGACACGGATCTTGCGGCAAAATACAAAACTGAAGTTTTGGAAAAGGGAGGTTCCGAAAACGCGATGGTATTATTTAAACGTTTTCTAGGAAGAGATCCAGAGCCAGATGCTTTATTAAAACTCTATGATTTAGTAGCCTAACGAAACTAAGAAAGTTTTTTGCGGAAGTTTTGAAGTAATTGTTCCGTACCTGAAAGTAGTAATTCTATCTGATCGGAATCAATATTATAGACCACATTCGTCTTTAAAGAGTCTTTAAAGGCGTTTGCATCTATCGCTTTCTGATCGTAACTATCCTTTAAAAAATTGTACCATCCGGCTAGGATCACTTTTAAGTGAGGAAGTTCTTTGATAGGGACCGAAATGACTTTCTCTGCTTCCATAAAGACACCTGCAGGTTAATTTGCGAACCGAACCAGTCAACCAGATTTTTTGCAACTAGGTTTGATCCGAATTTTTCTCAAATAAAAACGCGGCGCACAAAATCTAAGTTTAGATCCACTCTATTTGCGGAGTCTTTTTAAAGCTTTCATTAAGACTGACTTTGGTTTGTCCACTTTTGCAGCGTTCGGATTTTGCATCATCATATCCAAATACGCTTGTAGTCCTGGAATTTCGAAAAGTGGATTTGGAGAGATCCAATCTGCAATATGATCGTTTATGATTTGAAAGGTGGCAAATGCAGAACAATCCGCCGCAGTGAATTCTTTACCTGCAATATAAGGAGAAAATTTTGCCATTCTTGAAAGAGCTTTCGCTCCTTTTTGGATGGATACTTTTGTCAGTTCCACAGTTTCAGGTGAGATCGCTTTTCCTTCTACGATTGATTCGTACAATCTGCGTGCAGGAATATCTATATAATTTTCGATGAAGGATATAATCGTTCTAACTTCCGCAGCAGCAAATGGTTCTTCTGGGATCAAACGTTTGGTGTTAGGATAAGCATCATCTAAGAATTCTAGGATTGCTTGAGACTCCACCAGGTATTTTCCATCCACTTCAAGATAGGGAATTTTTCCCATAGGGCTTTTTTGTAAGAATTCCTCGTCTTGGGAGAAGGGTGTGCGAATTTCTTCGAACTCCAAACCTTTTTCTAAAAGTGCCAATTTGACCTTATTCGTATAATTGCTGATCGGATAACCGTGTAATTTTATCATAAGAGCTTAGGATCATCCGATTGGAAGCAGGATGGTAAAGTCTTTTTCAAGTATTAGATAAGAAAGAATGGGAACTTAGCTGTATTTCCAATTTCTACTTTCCTGAAAGGAAATCTAAATCTAAAATTGGCTGCGAAAAAGCGATTATACTCTTTCGAAAAGGAATCTTCAAGATCATGAAAAAAACAGCATTAATTACCGGAGCAAGTGTAGGCATCGGTTATGAAATTTCAAAATTAGCCGCAAAAGATGGTTACGATCTAATACTCGTAGCAAGAAATCTTAAAACCTTAAACTCAGTAAAAAAAGAAATGGAAAGTTTGGGAGCGAACGTAGAAGTCCTTTCCGCAGATCTATCCGATCCAAAAACTCCTAAAAAAATTTACGACTTTGCTAAAAAGAAAAAAGCCATCGTGGATCTTTTAGTGAATAACGCTGGCTTCGGGACAAACGGAAAATTCCATTCTTTGGATCTGAAAGAAGAGTTGGATCTTATCCAAGTCAATGTAACTTCTCTTGTAGAGTTAACTCATCTGTTTTTGAAAGATATGAGAGAAAGACATTCTGGAAAAATTTTGAATGTAGCCTCTACCGCTGCTTTCCAACCAGGTCCTATGATGACAAACTATTATGCATCTAAGGCGTACGTTCTATTCTTCTCAGAAGGTATAGCAGAAGAAGTTCGTAAAGATGGTGTGAATGTTACCTGTCTTTGTCCAGGACCAACTAAAACTGAATTTTTCAAAAGAGCAGAAATGGATAAGTCTGCGATCTTAAATAGCGGCCTTGTTCCTAAGGCAGATGCGGCTTACGTGGCAAAGGTAGGCTACCAAGGAGTTAAGGCTGGTAAGGCAGTTGTGATCTCTGGAGTGGCAAACAAAGTAATGGCACAATCAGTCAGGATCTCTCCTAGATTTTTGGTCCGTAAATTGGCAAAATTTCTAAATACAGTAAATTAAAAAGAAGAGTGTGGGATATGCAAGAAACGATTTTGGACAAGGCGGTTCCTTTTTTCTTAGGACTTGCCTTGATAGAATTTATATGGGGAAGAAGGAAATCAGTCTATAGATGGAATGATTCTGTTTCTGATCTGGCGACAGGGATTTTATACTCTTTTACTGGAGTTATAATCACTTTAGGAGCTATTCTTCTATATGATAAAATCAGAATTTATTATTCTGTCCAAAGTCTTTTTCATTTAGGGGAATTTCCGTCTTCTTCTCCTTTAATAAAAACTGCAGAAGGTTGGCAATTTAACCTAGAGTCGTTTCTTGCATGGACATTTGTCCTACTTGCTGTGGATTTTATTTATTATTGGTTTCATAGGGCAACTCATGAGATCCATTTTTTATGGGCCTGCCATGTAACTCATCATTCCAGCGAAGAATTTAATCTGACTGTTGCACTTAGACAATCTATGTTCCAAAGGATTTTTGAATATGCTTTCAATCTTCCATTAGCTTTATTCGGAATTCCTTGGTGGATGTTTTTTATCTGTCATGGGATCTTAAAGATCTACCAATTCTGGGTCCATACTAGATTGATCGGAAAATTAGGTTGGATGGAAAAAATACTTTTGACTCCTTCTCACCATAGAGTCCATCACGGAAGAGATCCTGAATATTTGGATAAGAATCATGGCGGGATACTGATACTCTGGGATCGTTGGTTTGGAACGTACGCAGAAGAGAAGAAGGAACCGATCTACGGGTTAACTGAACCACTTCCAACATTCAATCCTATCTGGGCAAATCTGCATGTATATATTTCTCTTTGGAATTTAGTGAAGGCCACTCCTAGTTGGAAAGATAAACTTCTTCTTCTCGTTAAAAAGCCTGACTGGAGACCAGATTCATTGGGAGGAGAGAAGAAGGTCCCTGAAATAAACAGGTCCACTTATACTAAATTCGATCCGACCATTTCTAATTCCAGAAAGATGTATGGAGTTTTGCAGTTTATAGTCCTTGCGGGACTTTCTGTATATCTATTGAAGCTAATAAAACTAGGAAAGATGTCTTTTGTATTGTATTCAGGCTTTGGAGTTTGGTTCTTCTTTGCATTTTTAAGTTTAGGTCTTGTATGGAACGGAAGGGCTAAGATGGAAAAATGGGAAGTCCTAAAGTTTGTATTACTGGGCGTTCTAGTTTGGAATCTAAAATAATATTTTAGAACTTCTTCTTTAGTTCGTGTAACAAACAATCCACATTCTAACAAGCGGAGTGAAAAGCTTCGCTTGATCATTCTATACCTTCTTCTAAAGATTGCCTAGGAATCAAAATCCGAATTTGAAAAAGAATATCATTGGGAGGCAAGCTTGAATTCACCGCTTCAATTCGAATTACCAGAGGAATTACAACAACTCAGGGAACTGGTCAGGGACGTAGTCAGAAAAGAAGTCGTTCCGAACAGAATGCATTACGACGAAAATAACGAGTATCCAAAAGCTATTTTACAAAAATTTAAAGAAGCTGGATTGTACCAAGCATTGTTCGACGAAGAACATGGCGGACTAGGTTATGGAATGATGGGAGGAATTGTCCTCGCTGAAGAAGTTTCCTGGGGATGTTTAGGAGTAAACACTGCATTCACTTCGACTAAACTAGGAGCTCTGCCAATCGATGTGGGTGGAACCAAAGCTCAAAAAGACAAATGGCTTCCTCTTCTTGCTTCTGGAGAAAAAACTGCTGCATTTGGTTTATCAGAGCCAGGAGCAGGTTCAGATGTTCCTGCGATGGCAACTACCGCTGTGAAAAAAGGGGACCGTTATGTTCTGAACGGAACCAAACAATGGATCAGTAGTGCAGGCCAAGCTGATATTTATACTGTGTTTGCAATGACTGATAAAGGTAGAGGTCCAAGAGGGATTTCTTGTTTTATCATAGAAAAAGACACCAAAGGTTTTTCTTTCGGAAAGAAGGAAGATAAGTTAGGGATCAGATGTTCTGAAACAAGACAACTTATCATGGAAGACTGTGAGATCCCTGAAGAAAATCTTTTGGGTGGAAAAGAGAATATGGGATTCTTGCATGCATTCAAGACTCTTATTCTTTCCAGACCTGCAGTTGCAGCAGGTGCAGTTGGTTTGATGCAAGGTGCATTCGATGCTGCAATTGAATATGCTAGAGAAAGGGAACAGTTTGGCACTACCATCGCTTCTTTTCAAGCAATCCAACATATGCTTGCTGATATGGCCATCAAGATAGAAGGTTCCAGACTTCTGACTTACAAGGCAGGAGTTTACGCAGAGACTTTCCATAAAGACGCAGCAAAATTTTCCGCAATGGCAAAATGTTATGCATCTGATTCTTCTGTCCAAGTTGCTTCCGATGCGGTACAAATTTTTGGCGGTTACGGATACACCAAAGAATATCCTGTGGAAAAATTTTACAGGGACGCTAAAATCCTTCAGATCTACGAAGGCACAAGCCAGATCCAGAGGAACGAAATTGCTGCAGGACTCATAAAAGATGCGGCATCTAAAACCAAAAAAGGTTAAAATCCTCTTTTAGTCTCCGAGGGGAGAATTTTGACTTGCTTGCCGATCAGCCAGAAGTCAAACTTTTCCCTCCGGTTTTTTAGAAAGAGTGAAAGGGTTTTTGGACATCCAGAATTTTTTAGCTTGGAGAGTTTTTTGTAAACTCTCGTTCACTTTTTTTACCTTTGCACTTTTTAGCCCAATTTTTGCATTCGATCCTTCTTCTCTTCCTTATGACGGGATTTCGCTTGTGCCTCACGCGGAGGTTTGGGCGGACGAAGAAGGTGATACCAACTTCGAAAAAATGCAAAAGAAGGAATTTTATCCACTCACTTCGGCGAGTTTAGGATATTCGGACCAGGCTCATTGGTTCAAGGTCCCTGTAGAGAATAAATCCTCTCATTCAGTTTCCTGGATTTTGGAAATCCATTATAGCCAATTGGACAAGGCAGAATTATACCTAGCTTCCAAAGGAGACAAGGTATTGTTTCGTGGGGGGGACAGGATCCCTTTTAGCGAAAGGCCTATCCAATATAGATTTCCAAGTTTTCCCTTAGAGTTAAAAGCAGGGGAGAAGGATACAGTTTATCTAAAGATCCAAACTAAAAGTTCTGTGAACTTTGCCGCCTTTGCATATAAGTCCGGGGACTTTTTTTCTAATATAAGTAATGAACAAATATTACTTGGGATCTATTTCGGATCTCTTTTGGTAATGGCCTTATACAATCTGTTTTTATTCTTATCCACTAAAGAAAGAACATACTTAGCATTTTTCGGATATGTTGGTGCTGGAGTGCTCGCTCAATGGTCACTTCACGGATATTCTTTCCAATTTTTCTGGCCGAACTCTGTAGTTTGGGCAAGCCATATCATAACTTCTTTTACATTTTTAGTTTCTGCAACCACTGCTGATTTTATCAGACTTTATTTTGATGCTCCTCATTATTATCCGAATTCTAATCGTGTTCTAAAGGGAATATCAATTTTATCTTATGTTCTAATAGTAGTCGGATATTTTTTACCATTCGGATTTGCATTAGCACTTTATGTTTTCTTATCTACGATTACCTTGGCTGCAATCTTGTTTTTGGGCTTCCAAGGATTTTCCAGGAATTTAAGACCTGCACTTTTCTTTTTAGGAGCTTGGCTTGCACTCGTCGCGGGTGCATTTGTATTTGTTTTAAGATTTGCGGGAATCATTCCTCATACTATCTCTTTAGCTTATTGGGGCGTGGAGATTGGGACTGCAATGCATATTCTTCTTTTGGCATTGGCACTCGCGGATAGAGTTAATGATCTATCCAAAGATCTTTCTTCCAAGGTAGAAGACCTGAATGAAGCAAAACAAGCGATAGAACAGTCCGAGCTCAGATTTAGGAATTTGTTTGAAGGTGCAGAAGAACTTCTTCTTACATTGGACCAAGAGGGCAATATCAAAGATGCAAACCGCACTCTTTCCAGGCTCACAGGATATAAACCTGCAGAAGTGGAAGGTAAAAATTTCTTAGATCTGATCTATACTCTGGATACCCAGGAAGGTTTTATCGTCCTTCTTCTTGCAAAAGAAAAATTAGAAGAACATTTAAGGACCAGAAAGACTGTTGAATTCCATTCTGAGTTCAAACAGAAATATGTAATGGAGCCTAAACCTGTAAAGATCCGTCTCCAATCTTTTGAAAGTGAGGCGGGAAGAAAAGTTTTAGGTAAAGTTTCGGAGATCTCTGAGGATATTCTTTCTCGCTTTCTAATCTCAGAAAGTATGCATTTCACAGTGAATAATTATCTTAGAAATGCGGATATCTTAAGTAGACAGCTTACTTCTAATTTAAGCCAGTTTGCAGGTTCGGAAGTGATTACCGCGATCCGAACTTGTCTGAGAGAAGTTTTGATCAATGCAATTGAGCACGGAAACTTGGGGATCAGCTTTGATGAAAAAACGGATGCGATGAAATCCGGAAATTATATGGAGTTCATCCAGAAAAGGCAAAGAGAGGCTTTTTACGGGGCGAGAAATGTAAAAGTGGCTTATTCCCTGAACTCTAAACGGATCGGCTTCGAGATAGAAGATGAGGGTGATGGTTTCGATTTTAAGAAGATGTTAAATTTGGATGGAGAAAAACTGAATGAGGAAAGTTATACTCATGGTCGTGGGATCATGATGACTCGAAAAGTTTTTGATGTAGTAAAATTTAATGAAAAGGGGAATAAGGTGCTTCTAATCAAATACCTCCAAAAACCTCTTAAATACAAAAGAGAACCCAGTTCTTTAGATATTGATTAATATTTACTAATTTATAAAGTTTAATCCAATTTTAGGGTTGATCTGATCTTAGATCCGATTAAATCATTGGTTCGATTCGGAGCCATCGAGAGGTTTGATCATTCTTATGAAACATTTATATCTGATTGTATTTCTTTTGATCCCTATGCAGTTATTTTCTTGGGATTTGGAGAAGGAGAAAAACGGGATCACTGTCCATACCAGAGAAGTAGAAGGTTCCGAATTAAAAGAATTCCGTGGTAAAACAAAATTGAAAGCGGATCTGAATACCGTGGTTTCTTTAATAGAAGACAATCCAAATTACGTAACTTGGTTCAAGGACTGCAAACATGCAGAAGCAGTTAAAGTTTTGAATACAAAAGAGAAATACATTTATATCCAAAATGGTGCTCCTTGGCCGGTGAATGATAGGGACTTTGTGGTCCATACAGTTTTCAGCCAAGATAAGACTACTGGAACAGTGACTTATACAATTCGATCTATTCCAAATATAGTCGCGGAAAAAAAAGGACTCATAAGAGGAATACTCAAAGGATTTTGGAAATTGGTACCAGCCGGAGATGAAATAGAGGTTACCTACCAGATCTTAAGCGATCCAGGTGGAAGTATCCCAAGCTCTATTGCAAATTTTGTAGTGGTGGATATTCCCTACGAAACATTAAAAAAAATGAAAGAGAAGGTGACTGAGTCTAAGTATATTAATTCTCCTAAACACCCTGATTTGGTTCTTCCAGTTTCTAAATAAGGATTAGGATTTTATAATTTATAATTCACGCCAAAAAACAGTCCGCCATACGCGGACTGCATGTCCAATTTTCTGGAATATTGATTGGAGAGAAGTATATTGTCTTGGTTTGCAGATTCGGTAAGAGGAGAAAGTCTTCCGTCCTGTCTTACATAAAAGGAAGCGGTATCTCCATTAAAAGAACCATCAAAAGAAGTGATATTGATCCAGGCTAAATAAGTTCCGAAACTTAAGCTGACTCTTTCATTGATTGGATGGATTAAGGAACCTTCTAATCTAAATTCTAACCCGCTTCCTCTCATGTTTCCATTTTGTTGGTAATATTCTTTGCCGTTTGTGGCATAACCATCTGTCACCCATAAAGCCCTTGTGATCCCGAGCCCTAACCCAGTCTCCCAACGGAAGTATCTGTTCAGTCTACCTTCTTGCCAGACCATTCCTAAAATATAAAAACTTTCCATTTGGAAATTCAGATTCGTATAAAAAGGTTCAGATGTTAGATTTGTGAGATGGAATGGATCGAAGTATCTGTAGCCAGCAATCATTCCGACCTTAAAATTTTCGCTTAATCTGGTCCTGGCTAAAAATTCTCCTTGGATACTCCCTCTTGTATTTTCCTGTTTTGTTTGGCTGGCAACTAGAGGGTTCAAATTGGAACTAAAACCGTTTAAATTCTGATCGAATCTATTCGGTCCTCTCATTCCAAAACCGAATCTGGCTCCAAATTCCCATTTATCCGCCGGCTCAGAAGCTCTGTTTTCAGGCATTTCCTTCAGTTTAGGCGTGGTTGTGACACTTTCTTCTGCGCCTAAGGAAATCATCCCGAAAAGGATTCCGGTCAGGATGATAGAATAGAAACTTGCTCTTCTTCCTTTGAGCCCCGACCGCTTTTTAAAAAGGAGTGGTTTTGGGACTGGATGCGTGAAAACTGTGTAGGAGCCCGGCATGCTAGCAGAATTTTCCGGGCCTAGAATTGTAAAAGCCTTTATTTTAAGGAAAGATTGATTGGGATGCTGACTACTAAACTATTTCCGTTCCTGGATTTGGATCTTCTAAAACCTTATTTCTACTTTTTAGTTTTTATTGGGTTGTACCTTACCTTCCGTTTGAAGTTTCCTCAGGTCCGGTTCCTATTTTTAGCGATTAAAATTTTTTCCGGGAACATGGACTACAAAGGTTCCCGAGGACGTTTGGTACATTCTCAGGCATTCTATGCCGGAACAGGTTCCTCTCTACTTCCAGGAGCAGTACTTGGTTCCGCACTTGCGTTGGTATTAGCAGGTCCAGGAGTTTTAGTCTGGATCTGGCTTTCCAGTTTTCTAATCATGCCGCTTCGTTTTGTATCTTCTACACTCGCGATCCGATTCAGGATCAAATTGGAAAGTGGAAGATATCTTTCAGGTCCAATGTATTTTATAGAAAAAGCACTTAGAGCTAGATGGCTTGCTATCGCTTTTTCTTTGGCCTGCTTGTTAACAGTACTTTCTATGGGAAGTGCTATGCCAATTTTAGGGGCTTCCTTCTTAGCTCAGAATGGATTGGACATCCAAGGGATGACAGTTCCGTTTTTAGTTTCTATCATTGTAGTGTTTGTAGTATTAGGTGGGATCAGAAGGATCGGAAGAGTTTCTGCTTATATCGCTCCAATAGGTCTCATTCTATTTTTCTTAAGTTATGTTCTATTGTTTAGGGATCATTTAGGAAACTTTTACTCCTTCTTAGAATCTGTATTCAAAGATGCGATGCAACCTTTCTCTCTTTTACTTGGAGGAGGATTTTCTCTCGCAAGAATATTCAGTACTGGAACAGGAATGTTCTTCTTATCCACAGAGACTGGGATCGGGAAAAGTGCCGGGGTAGCAGGAGTGGTTCGTACAGATTCCGCTGCAAAACAGGGAATTGTGAGCATGCTTGCCACATTCTTCGAAGGATTTGTGATCTCTACATTAGTGATCTATGCATTATTTTCCTTCGGGGTAAAAGATCTTGAGTCTGTTAAAAACTTCTTATCCGTATTGATAAACGGTCCTACAGATCCTGCAAGACTGGCTTTGATGGCGTCCTTCTTATTATTCTCCATAGTTGCAATCTCTGGATGGTTCTATACTGGAGAACAAAACGCCAGATATATCTTTGGGGAAAAATTCGCAAATGCGTATCGAATCCTTTTTGTAGCTTCTCTACTTGGCTCTGCATATGCTTACGTTCAATATGGAGAAGAATTCTTATTACAAGTATTCGGTATTGGATATGGGCTCGCACTTATTACTGCTGTTCCAGTCTTGATTAGCTTAGTTCTTCTAGCTAAGGTAGCTCAAGGGGAACTTCGGAAATTCTTAGAGGGTGGGGCGCATTACGAAATCTTTAAGGACTTCTATCTTCTTCTTCTTTCTATCCTTCCTAAAAACTTGGTTTCTTTATTATTCGGGATCTTGGCTTCTTTAAGATTGCCTAGGTTTATCATGATCCCGATTTTAAAGGCATTTGCAAAAGCTTATAAGATCAATTTGAATGAAGCAGAGTTGGAGATCCAAGAGTATAATTCTTTAAATCAATTTTTCACCAGAGCATTAAAAGCTGGTGCCAGGATCACAGACTCTGCTGAGAATGCACTTGTTTCTCCTGTGGATGCAAGGATCACAGGTTTTGGGGATATCAACGATCAAGTAATCCTGCAAGCTAAAGGTGTGGATTATAACCTGAAAGAATTGATTGGAGGGGACAAATACCTTTCTAAATTCCAGAACGGAAAATATATCACATTCTATCTTTCTCCTCAGGACTATCATAGGATCCATTCTCCTGCATATGGAAGAATATTAGGATATTATTATGAACCTGGAAAACTTTTTCCTGTAAATGAATTAGCAGTTTTTGGGATCAGAGGGCTTTTCCCTAAAAATGAAAGATTGATCACATTCTTACAGACCGAATTTGGACTTGTAGCAGTGATCAAAGTAGGAGCTTCCAACGTAGGTCGTATACGTGTGACCTATGATAAAAAGATTATCACAAATACTTTGATTAGAACCACTAAAGAAGAAGATTATAAAGACGTTTCTATCATGATCGATAAAGGTGCGGAACTAGGCAGGTTCGAAATGGGTTCAACCGTGATCTTGATCTTAGAAAGAGATACTTTCGATTTTGCGGAACTTCCTTTGAACGAAAAGGTAACTTACGGAACCACAATCGGAACTTTCAGAAAACAGGTCTTAAAACTTCCAAGATAATATGAGCCTTAGTTTAAAAGCGACTACACCAGAAACCATAGAATTCGATGAGAATATTCTAAAAATAGAATGGAAAGACGGAGTGATCTCCGAATTTCCTCTATTAGAACTCAGAAAAAGATGCCCTTGCGTGGTCTGCAAGGGAGGTCATGGCGGAAAAGTAGGTGCTACGACCGGTGGGATCAAAGAGGCCAAATTATTGTCTTTTTCCAAGGTGGGAAGATACGCAATCAATTTGGTCTGGGGAGATTACCATAATACAGGCATTTATAGCTTCGATTCTCTTAGATTATATGCACAGGGAGAACCTGGGGATCTAGGAATTCCTTGATTCTGCCTTTGGCTTCTCTTTCTAACTAAAATATGCCCCTTCCAAAGCCGAAATTAATAAAAGGCCTAATGGAGGGAGACAAAAGGGTGATCTTAAAATTCTTGAATCGGGTCCTTTTTGTCTTTCTGATATTTTCTGTATTTGCATCCCTCTCTCCGGAAAAGAAGAAGGAGCCGAATTCTCCTCTCAACCTGACCATTCCTTTCGATTGGTTTCCTATGGAACCATTTGCAGGGGGAATTTTTGCAGCAAAAGATTATAATGAGTCAGCAAGTGTTCTCATCACTCGAAAAGAATTAACAGAGCCTGTGGATCATGGCGCTTTGAATCGGGATTTCCAGATGGGTGTAATCGATTCCATCAAAAAGGGAAATGGCAGGATACTTGAATTCGGAGAATTGGAGGTAGCAAGCCGTCCTGCATTTAGAGTGTATTATAAAGATAAGGGAAGTAATCTTCATGTTCTACATATCACTTTATTTAAAGAGAATGTAATGTATGGAATTATGTTTTTCTGTTTAGGAGAAGATCCTGGCCAAAGATATGACGTCCAAAAAATGGTGAAGAAGGCTTATTTCAGAGTAGATACCTAAGAATTTTACATAGGCCGGATGAGCCAGACTTCAATCAAACACTGTGTAAAAACATTTTATAAGCTGGATTATCCGTCTCTTCTTCATAAGGATAACCTAAACTTTTCAGCCTTTCTCTAAAACCTTCTCTATCGGAAGAAGGAACCTGAAATCCAACTAATACTCTTCCGTAATCTGCCCCGTGATTTCTATAATGGAATAATGTAATATTCCAATTGGTTCCTAATGATTCCAGAAATTTCAATAAAGCCCCAGGACGTTCCGGGAATTCACATCTTAAAATGATCTCGTCTCTGAGTTCGGAAACTCTTCCGCCTACCATATAACGGATATGGATCTTAGCTGTTTCATTTGCGCTGATATCCAAAACTTGGTAACCTAAGGATTCTAATTCAGAAATTACCTTTTCTTTTTCAGAGTGAGCGCCTTTCAATTTTAAACCTACGAATACATGTGCTTGTTTGTCTGTCGCATATCTGTAATTGAATTCAGTAATGATCTTATTTCCCAAAGTCTGGACGAATTTTAAATAACTTCCAGTTTTTTCGGGGATAGTAACTCCGAGCAAAATTTCTCTGGATTCTCCAATTTCTGCTCTTTCTGCCACATGCCTAAGCCTATCAAAATTCATATTTGCGCCGCTATTGATTGCGATAAGCGCTCCTGTTCGATTCGGATTTTGATTAGCATAGGATTTTAGTCCTGCGAGAGATAGAGCACCTGCTGGTTCTGCGATCACTCTCATGTCTTCGAAAATATCTTTAACGGCTGCACAGATCTCGTCTGTGTTTGCTACTAATACATCATCCAATAGTTCTTTACATATATTGAATGTTTCTTCTCCAGCTTGTCTGACTGCGACACCGTCCGCAAATAATCCGACTCTATCTAAGATTACCCTTTTACCTGCAGAAATTGCTTCTTTCATAGAGGCTGCATCAGAAGGTTCTACTCCAATGACCTTGATCTCTGGTCTTAAAAATTTAATATAAGAAGCAACACCTGCTGCTAAACCTCCGCCTCCAATTGGAATAAAAATTGCTTCGATAGGTTCTGGATACTGCTGTAAAATTTCAAGACCTACAGTCCCTTGTCCTGCGATCACATCCGGATCGTCATAAGGATGAATAAATTTTAGTCCCTTCTCCTTTTCTAATTTTCTAGCATGAGAATATGCTTCATCGAAAGTATCTCCGTGAAGAACGATTTCTGCTCCGAAATATTGTACTGCTTCTATTTTAATAGATGGGGTAGTGATAGGCATCACAATGACTGCCTTGATCCCTAATTTTTGAGAGGAGAGAGCAACTCCTTGTGCATGATTTCCTGCGGAAGCACAGATCACTCCAGATTTTTTTTCCTCTGAAGAAAGTCTGGAGATTAGATTGTATGCTCCTCTGATCTTAAAGGAGAAGATTGGTTGGAGATCCTCCCTTTTTAAAAGAACCGTAGAATTTAATCTTTGGCTCATTCGGATCATTGGGTCCAAGGGAGTATGGACGGCGACGTCGTACACTCTCGCGTCTAAAATTTTGCGGATATAATCTATCACGAAAGGATTCCCCAATAGCAAAGTGCTCTTAGGGATAGAATTTAATATACTAGGATTTACTCCAAAGATTTTTTGATATTAAGATCCTTGGATCCTGCGGAGAAGTTCCGCTAATCTTTCCAAGGCTTCCTCCCAGAATCGGCTTATCTCTTGTTTTTCTTCTGGAACAGAAAAGAGGGCCGTAAAAAAGATCTTTTTCTTACGAAAGATATCCTGCGGAATTTCTTTAGTTGGAATCTCTTTTTTATCGGAAGGTTTATGAAAATAGTGGGAGTAGCCTCCCACTTTTGAGTCCATCTTAAGCTCCGGCTCTTTTCCTTTTTTGGAAAGGAAAAATGATGATCCAAAAACTCAGTATTTGCATCGGATTTACTTTCATATTCTATTTCCTTAATATTTGTTTTGTGTTTTGTTTCCCATCCAGGGTAATTAAACCTTTGCCAGAAGTTCTTCTAAACGATCAAAATTCTGTTCATTCCCATCCACGGCATAAACTTTGATCTGCTCACATTCCTCAGCAGTTTCGAATAACATTCTGAAAACCTTTTGGTCCCCACCAATTCTTCAATTGTTCAGGGTCAGTCCATGCTTTGAAAACTTTCTCTCTTGGAAAATTTACGACTCTTGTGCTTACGATTTCTTTAGGATTATCTTCGTTCATAATTTTTTCTCTCTGATTGAATTAAGCGAAAATCGCAGTAAGTTTATCGAGGGTTTGGGTCCAACCTTCTTCCATACCTTCAACTGCAGGATACAATTCCGGATCGACCTTGATAGGGAGTGCTCGCACTTGCAGTTCTGTCTGAGAACCTTTGTCCGCAAATAAAATGGTGATCTGGATTTCAGCCGCAGGTTTTTTGCCGTCCATCTCGAAAGCGATATAAGAGGAGAATACGATCTTTTCTAAAGCGACTATCTCCTTGTATGTCCCGTTCATAGGATTGATCCCACCATCCGGATCTTTCATGTGGATAAGTATCTCTCCGCCTGGACGAAGATCCAATTGACAGAGAGGAGCAGTAAACCCATGAGGACCCCACCATTGAGATACCATATTTGGATCTGTCCAAGCCTTCCAAACCAGATCTCTTGGTGCATTCAGAGTTCTGGTCAGTATCATTTCCTTAAATTCAGGTTGTTTGATCTCGTTCACAAACTTCTTCTCCGCTTTTTAAAAAATTATTATATTCTAAACTAATTCGGAATCGCTCCGAATTAGTTTACTTCTTTCCCAAGAAATTTTCTAGACGGCCAAGAGTTTCCCTAAGTCCATCCAGCGCGAAATCTGCAACATTTTTAACATCTTCTTCGCTCGGGAATCTGGATCTCATTGTAAGTTTGGTTTTGGAACCTTCTTCTTCGAAAAGAACAGTCACATGGAATTGTTTTGGATTAGAATCGTCGCCATGATCATAGACCAATTTTTCAGGTTTTACTACTTCTATAAATTCGATACGGTTTGGGTAATCTACTCCATCCGGACCATGCATTATAAATCTCCAGATCCCTCCGGGTTTTACGCTCATTTCATGAATTGTATTCGTAAAACCGTTTGGTCCCCACCAGATCGCCACGTGTTTTGGGTCAGTCCAAGCATCCCAAACTAATTCTCTTGGGGCATCAAAAGTTTTAATTCCTATAATTTCTTTTCCAACGACTGAAACTTCTGCTTTCATTCTATTTTCCTTATTTATATTCTATTAATATTATCTTGCTGCTTTTTCTAATTCTGCTGTTTCTGCATTCGCTTCCGGTTCTTTTCTATCCTTTAAGATGAAGAAGATCACGAATGCCAAAGCGATAGAGATCCCCACGCCCAAGAGAGATATGAAATGTAATGAATCAGTGAATGCACCTTGGGCAGTGCTAAGTAGTATTTGTCTACTTGGTTCCGGGAGTTCTTTTGCCACGGCTACCGCAGAAGCTAAAGTATTATGAGAACTTTCCCATTGTTGGGGAGTAAGTCCAGGAAGCTCAATTGAATTGATCCTGGATTTGAAGATAGCAACGCCTATACTTCCAAGTACTGCGATTCCTAAAACCCCACCGAATTCAGCGGCTGTTTCCGAAATAGAAGCTGCAGCTCCTGCTCTTTCTGGAGGTGCAGAGCTAACGATGATATCAGTTCCTAAAATTACAACGGTACAGATCCCAAAAGACATGATGAGAGATCCTGCGATGATCATCCAGATCCCGTTTTCGGCATTGATCAGAGTATACAAATACATTCCGATCGCGAGTAATACTAAACCGCCTAACAATACATATAACGGGCGCATAATACGAACGATCATATGGATGGTAAGAGATCCGACAATATTACCTAATGCTCCCGGGAGAGTCCAGAGCCCTGCTTCTAAAGGAGAAAGCCCTAGAACCAATTGTAAATATTGGGAAATGAACAAGAAAGCTCCCAAACCAACAAAAATTGTCATGGTATTTCCTACAACTGCAGCGGTGAACGCGGGAAGTTTGAATAATTGAAGATCTATCATCGGATCTGCAAGAGTAGTTTGTCTTTTGATGAAGATTGTCCCAATCAAAAGTCCGGCAAGTATCGTAAGAGTAGGGACGACTCCCCAACCATTCTCTGCTATTTGTTTTAAACCATAGATGATAGAGAGCACAGATATTAGGGATAGGATTGCGCTAGGCAGATCCATCTTGCCAGCATTAGGATCTTTGAATTCAGGAAGAAGTTTAGGTCCAACGATAAGAAGAAGGATCATAACCGGAACGCTCATCAAAAAAACAGAACCCCACCAGAAATATTCCAATAGAACCCCGCCTGCAAGGGGACCGATCGCTCCGCCTAAAGAAAAGCTCATTCCCCAAATACCGATCGCAAATGTCCTTTCCGCAGGATCCAAAAACATATTACGAATTAATGATAAAGTAGAAGGAGCCAAAGTTGCTGCCGTGATCCCTAAAATCGCACGGGTCAGAATCAAAATTTCGGAACTAGGAGAAAATGCCGCAAGAACGGATGCTACTCCGAATGCTGCTGCTCCATAAAGAAGAAGTTTACGACGACCAATTCTATCTCCAAGATTTCCCATGATCACAAGAAATCCTGCGACTAAAAATCCATAGATATCCATGATCCATAATTGTTGAGAAGGAGTAGGATTTAGGTCTGCGGACAATTGAGGAGCCGCCAGATAAAGAACCGTTAAATCCATTGCATATAACAAGCAAGGCAGTGCAATTACTGCTAAGCCGATCCACTCTTTTTTAGTGGCTTTTGGTGTGTTTTCAGTTTTAGTTTCAGACATTCTGAATTTACCTTTTTATATAATTCTAATATAGCACCGGGACAAATTCCCGAATAACCGATCTATTTTTCCGACTCTTTGTTTTTGGCTTGGAGTTGTTGTAGATATGCATCCAAACGATCCAAACTTTCTTCCCAGAAATGACGGTAATGATCTAACCAACCGGAAGCTTCTTTTAGACCGTCCGGTCGAATCTTACAAGGCCTCCATTGCGCCTCTCTTCCCCTTTCAATCAGCCCAGCTTTTTCCAAAACCTTTAGGTGTTTAGAAATACCGGGCAGACTCATATTGAAAGGTTCCGCCAATTCCTTAACAGTTGCTTCTCCGGAGACCAAATAGAGAAGGATCTCCCTTCTTGTTGGGTCTGCCAGAGCTGCAAAAGTATTACTCAGTCGATCGGATTGTGTGTCGTATTTAACCATCTAGTTAATTTACCATTTGGTAAAATACAGGACTTCCAATCGCCCGTCAAGCCCAATCTACGTAAAAATTTCGAAAAAATACCCTCGAAGTCTGGTCTGGGACTAAGAAGGCCAGAGGGAATGAATTTTCCGTGCGCACATTTAGAGAATTTGGAAACGGAATGGCGTGAAATATACACGCTATTTTGCTAAGGTATTACGTCGGCGGCCAGAAATCCGATTGGAATGGGTGATAGAAACTATTTCCAATCCGGACTATATGGTCATCCAAATTGACAAAAGATTTCGCTATTGGAAATGGTTTGACGAAGCTGAAAAATATCTTCGTGTTATTACCTTAGAGGACAGAGAAACCGTCCATAACGCCTTTTTTGACAGGAGGTTTAAAAAATGAAAATTACCCATTACCCTGAAACTGATTCTATCTATATCGATTTGGCTAATCGTCCTTCTGCTGAAACGAGGGAAGTGAATACGGATCTAAATATCGATTTAGATGCAGAAGGGAAGCTTGTTGGGATCGATATTCATGGAAATGCATCTCAATACGTAGACCTTTCTTCTTTTCATATCGAGACCTTGGAAACCTAAGTCCCTTCTTCGCAAAATAGACTTGTTTTTACTCCTGAATCGGGTTCTTATCTATATGTTCTCCGGCCTTTTCCCACCTATTTTCTGAGCAAGAAAAAAAAGGGTCGACAAAATTCTTTTTATTATGTCTCCTAATCCAAAACTAAGAGAGAGTGCCCAAGATGGGTGAAGGATCCCTTTCCCAGGAAGAAATAGACGCCCTTTTAGCGGGTGCAAACGATTCATTTGATCCAGGCAGTAGCATGGCTGCCGGAGGCGGGTCCAAGGAAGCTGCCGGTTTATCTCCGGTAGATAGGGACCTTCTGTCTGATTTTCTCTCTCATTGTTTTATGACTGCGGGAAATACCTTAGCAGCCATTCTTTCCAAAACTTCTAACTTCATGAATCCAACTTCCGAGGCAAAATCTCGGAAAGATGTAGAAGCGGAACTTAAGTCCAATACGTTTTTATTATATTCTACCTATTCAGGAAATTTGAATGGTAGGGTGGTTCTTGCGATGGGCGCGGATAATGCGGCTCGTATTGCAAATATGATGATGGGCGGCTTCGATTCGGGTGGTCTGGACGAGGGCCAGCTCCAAACTTTAAGAGATAGTTTGACTCCTATTATGGGGGCTCTTCAATCTCAGATCGCTGCTAAGACTGGCGGCGGAGTAAATGGTTCTCCTGCAGAAACTAGACATGTAACTTCTCCTGCTGCACTCGTGCTTCCTGAAGGTGATCCACTTGTAAGGACATTCTTTAACTTAGCAATCGAAGGACTTCCTTCTTTTAGGATTCAGTTCCTTCTTTCTTTATCGATGGCAAATGATATTCTCTCTCTTTCCAAAAGGTCCGGAGGAGGAGGGGGAGGCGACTATGGTGGCGGTGGCTACCAAGGCGGAATGGGCGGCGGCGGAATTTCCCAAGTAGGAATGAAGGGAGTTTCTTTCCCGAACCTTGCTACTGCAAGTGGCTCTCAAGGTACTCCGAATTTAAATCTTCTCATGGACGTTCAGATGTCTGTGACTGTGGAACTCGGAAGAACTAAGATGTATATTAAAGATATCTTAGGCTTGGGAGAAGGTTCCATTATCGAGTTGGATAAACTTGCGGGTGAACCTGTGGACCTTTTGGTGAACGGCAAGCTGATTGCGAAGGGAGAGGTCGTGGTCATCGACGAAAACTTCGGTGTGCGTGTAACGGATATCGTAAGTCCGGCCGATAGGATCAAGCCGGAGTCGGGAGGCGGATGAGCCGAATTTTTCAAACGATCCATTCGTTTTTTTCAGGATTCGGCTCCTTCGCTTTGGCGTTCGGAGTCTTTTGTATTTTATCGGGTATCGCTGGAGGATTATACTCCCAAGGTTCCGAAAGAGAACAAATGGACGAAGTTCTTAAAAGAGAACTGGGCACTGTTGATAAAAAAACTACCGAGTCTTCGGCACCTTCTACTCCTAAACAAGAAGAGAAGAAGGAAACGGCAACTGACTCAGCACCGAATCCTGTGGAAGAAAGATATAAGCCTATTTCAGATGGGCCAAGTCTCGCAGGGATTTTATTCAGGATCGTTCTTGTACTCGGAATTCTTTGTGGGGCTGCGTATTGGGTTTTAAGAACTCTCGCAAAATCCAGAGAGGGTTCTCTTCCAGTTAGGGGAGAAATGAATCTTCTGGGAAGTTTGAACTTGGGCACGAACAAACAGCTCCAGATTGTAGAAGTGACTGGGCAAATTTTCGTGTTGGGTGTGGCGGATAACGGTATTAATTTAATCTCCGAAATTACGGATACGGAGACTAAGTCGAGGCTCCAGAGAATGAGAGACGAATTTAAACCTCCTGAAGGTGGTTTTTTGGTCACTGCTTTGGAACAATTAAAGGATTTGAATATTCGTCTGACAGGAAAATCGGAAGATGAAGAACAGACTCTTCGCCAAACTCCGGGTGAAAGAAAAGAGAAACAGAGAAAACTCAAAGAGAAGTTAGACGAAATTAAGAAGGAAAGGAATAATCTGGAGAACGGATTATTCGATTTGAACTAGGGGGAAAAGTGGGAGAGGGGTTCGCTACAAAGGCAGGGAAAAAGTTTTCCGAGAGTATGAGACATAAATCGGTTATGTGGAAGATACTTTCAGGAGTCCTTCTTTTTGCCGTTTTGATCATTGCAATCCCGGAAGATATATTCTCCCAAGCAAATACACCTAGGATTCCTATCCCAAATCTGAATATCAATGTGAATGAAGCAAAAGGTCCTAGAGAAACAAGTCTCTCTTTGATGATCTTGTTTTTGGTCACAATTCTTTCTTTGGCTCCTGCCATCGTGATGTCTTTGACTTCTTTCACTAAAATAGTAATCGTTTTAGATTTTGTGAGAAGGGCACTTTCTATCCAGAACCTTCCGCCTAATCAGGTAATGGTGGGGCTCGCGTTATTTATGACCTTCTTCATTATGGCGCCTACCTTAAATATCGTGTACGAGAAAGGTTTGAATCCGTACATGGAAGGTAAGATTGATACAAACGAATTTTTTGATAAGTCCATGATCCCTCTCAGAGAATTTATGATGAGGCAGATTGGGACAAGTGGAGCCAAGGATGTGGCTCTATTTTTAAAAATCGGAAAAGTAGAGAATGTAGAATCATTCGATGATGTTCCGAATTACGTTCTGATTCCCGCATTTATGCTTTCGGAGATAAAGAAGGCCTTTTGGATCGGGATCATCATATTTATTCCGTTTATCGTAGTGGATCTTGTGGTTGCTTCTGCACTTCTTTCCATGGGTTTGAATATGCTTCCTCCTGTGATGGTGAGTTTGCCGTTTAAATTGATCTTATTCGTTCTTGTGGATGGTTGGAATTTAATCGTCTACGAGCTCGTAAGGAGTTATAAATGACGGAAGTAGATGCAATCACTCTGATCAGAGACGCATTGTTTGTGACTCTGAAACTTTCTTCTCCTATCTTGCTAACTGCAATGGTAGTGGGTCTGATCATAGGTATTTTACAAACCACAACTTCAATACAAGAGCCTACAATTGCTTTTGTTCCTAAGTTATTATCCATTTTTGCAGTGATCGTGATCTTTGCGGGTTGGATGCTTCAGACAATGACAGATTATACCAGGGATCTTTTCCTGATGATAGAGAAGTTTTAGATTAGAAAAATGGAATACTTTATTGGAAATTTCCAAGTGTTTCTTCTGATCCTGGCGAGGATCGTGGGGCTTCTATCTGTGGCTCCTGTGTTTTCCTTTGCCTCAATCACTTTTGCTCAAAGGATGACTCTTGGTTTTCTAATCGCTGTAATTTTATTTCCTGTAAGTGCATCCTTTGTTCCTCCGATCCCAGGTAATATGGCTGATTATGGTTTAGTTGTGATGGCCGAGGTTCTGATCGGTATCCTCATGGGATTTTTAGTGAGCTTGGTATTTTCATCCTTCCAGATGGCTGGAGAATTTTTTAACGTCCAACTTGGTTTCGGTTACGCTGAGATCTTGGATCCAATTTCCCAAACAAGCCTTCCTGTGATCAGTACTCTTAAAAATATGTTGGGCATGCTCCTGTTTCTTTCATTGGGAGCTTACCGTTTTCTATTCGAAAGTTTGGTATATTCTTTTGAGAAGGTGCAAGTTCTGAAACTTGTTCCTGAGATCCAAGACGGTTTTTATAAGGCTATGGAAGAAGCGATTGGTGCTATGTTCCTAGTCGCTTTCAAAATTTCTCTGCCTATACTTGGAGTTTTATTCTTAGTTACTGTTTCAGAAGCGTTGATGGGGAAAGCAGCTCCTCAATTAAATATTCTTCAGCTTAGCTTTCCGATCAAGATCGCGATTGGCCTTGTGGTCATGATCCTAATTGTTCCGTTTTTGATTACTCAGATGGATAATGCATTCCAGCTCTCTTTCGAGAAAATGAATCTAATGCTGAAAGGATGGCCAAACTAATGGGATCCTTTTGGAAGAAGATACAGGAATTTTTCTCTAAGACTGTCTTGTTGGAATTCCAACATACGATTGCGCACACTCAGCCAATTCCTGCTGCTGCTCCTTTCCGAATTGATCTGCAATTATTCGCAGCAGAGGACGAGGGACGTACACAACCAGCCAGCGAAAGAAGAAGAAGGGAAGAAAGAGAAAAAGGAAATGTTCCTAAAAGCCCTGAGGTCGCTTCTGCGATCGTTCTATTAGCGGGTATTGTACTAATGTATCTTATGGGAGAATATTTTTTCATGAGATCTTATTATCTTTTGAGAAAATATTTTTTCGGAATACGTTCTGCGAATGTGATTAGTTCTGAAACTGTAAGTGCACTTTTGAATAATGCTCTTGTGGATATTACTCAGCTGCTTCTTCCTTTAATGGGAATCACAGTGGTCGCTGCGATCGTAGGTAATGTTGTCCAAACAGGATTTTTATTCGCACCTAGAGCACTTGCATTCAATTTCGGCCGGATACGTCCTAATTTCAAAAAGGTACTTCCGAATCGTCAGACATTATTCGGCTTAGCAAAATCATTAGTCAAAGTGGCTGCAATCGCTTGGGTTTCTTATTTTGTAATAGAGAAGGACTTCTTCAAGATACTAATGCTCGGAAATATGGGGCTTGAAGAATCAGTAGCTTTAATCACTTACACAGCATTTAAAATTTTTATGGTAGTGGGGATACTCCTTCTTGCGATCAGTGTTGGGGATTACTTCTTCCAAAGATATGAATACGAAGAAGCACTCAAAATGACTCCTTCTGAATCCAAAAGAGAGATGAAGGAACAAGATGGGGACCCTTCTTTACAGGCCAGAAGAAGACAAATGGCCAGAGACCAGATCAAAAAAAGCAAGATGCTGGCAGAAGTTCCCAAAGCAGATGTGGTCATTACAAATCCGACTCACTTTGCAGTGGCATTAGAGTATAAACCTAATAAACACAGAGCACCTGTTGTGATCGCAAAGGGTGTGGACGATTTCGCATTACGTATTATCCGGGTGGCAAAGGCGAATGATATCGTCACAGTGGAAGACCGCCCAATGGCAAGGACACTTTATGATGAGGTGGAAATTGGCCAGGAAGTTCCTGCCAAATTCTATACCGCACTTAGCGTGATCTTTACAAAACTCGAATCTTTCCGGAAAGCGTTCCGAAACGCTTCTTAGACCTAGGAGAATATTATGGATAAGAAATGGTATACACAATCCGACTTTATCCTGGGTGCGGGGGCAGTTGCAGTCGTAGGGATGCTCGTAGTTCCTCTGCCTGGATTTATTTTAGATCTTCTGATCTTATTCAGTTTAGCTTTGAGTTTACTCATTGTTTTGACCTCTTTATCTATCAAGGAGCCTTCTGAGTTTTCTATTTTTCCTAGCTTATTGCTTATCACTACGATCTATCGATTAGCACTGAACGTTTCTACTACTAGACAAATTTTGTCCAAGGGTCCTGCGGTAAACAGTGCGATCATAGATGCATTCGGATCCTTTATCGTAGGAAGTGAATCCGGTTTAAGTAAGTATGTAGTTGGATTTATTATCTTCTTAATCTTAGTGATCGTTCAGGTGCTCGTGATCACTAAAGGTGCGACCCGTATCTCGGAAGTGGCAGCAAGGTTCACATTGGATGCATTGCCTGGTAAACAAATGGCAATCGATATGGAACTTTCTACCGGGAATATCAACGAGGCAGAAGCTCGTAAAAGAAGAAAGAAGATTGAAGACGAAGTGGATTTTTACGGTTCCATGGATGGAGCGAGTAAGTTCGTACAAGGGGACGTACGAGCAGGATTAATCATTACTGCGATCAACCTGATTGGTGGAGTTATCATCGGTGCAAGTATCCGAGGTGAATCTTTTATATCTGCAGTTGAAACTTACGGAAAGTTCACTATCGGTGACGGACTGGTTTCCCAGATCCCGGCACTTCTTACCACTGTTGCTACAGGTATTATCGTTACTCGTTCCGGATCAGAATCGGATCTTGCAAAACAATTCAAAACACAACTATTTGCAAACTCAAAAGTTTTGTATGTAGTCGCGGCATCCATGGGTCTTGGTGCATTTATCCCAGGTTTACCTTTTATTCCGATGGTGCTTCTATCAGGTGGACTTGCGTATCTTGCTTACTCTCTTGAAAGAACTGTACAAGAACAGCTCGAGGTTTTGGAGAAGAAAGAAAAAGAAGCAGTTGGAGATCGCAAACCTCGGGATTATTACGACGAACTTAGGATCGAACCTATCGAGATCGAATTCGGATATCATTTGGTGCCATTGGTAGATGCTTCTCAAGGTGGGACATTGATGGACCAAATTTCCAATTTAAGAGGAAAGTTTGCACGTGAAAGTGGGATCGTTATTCCTCCAATTCGTATATTAGATAATTTGGAAATTCCTCCTGATCAATTCACTATCAAGATCAATGGTGTGGAAGTCGGTTCCAGTACGATCCGTCCTGAAAAATTAATGGCGATGCCTTCTGCAGAAAGCCAGGATCTTTCTTCTATCGAGGGAGAATCTTTCATGGAACCTGCTTATGGAAGAACTGCAAAATGGATCTCTGCCGATTCGAAAGGAGATGCGGAGTCCAAAGGTTTTATCGTAGTGGACTCTTCTACAGTAATTATCACATATTTAAGAGAATTACTTGCGACTCATGCTTCCAGTCTGCTCGGAAGAGAAGAAGTCAAAAAACTTCTGGATCATTACAGATCTCAATACCCAACACTTATCCAAGAATTGGAAGCGGACAAACCAGGGAATTTGGGAATGTTGCAGCAAGTCCTTCAAAATCTTCTCAGAGAAGGTTTGGGAATCCGCAATCTTGTTCCAATTTTGGAAACAGTTGCAAACAAAATGGGCAAGTATCCGAATCCATATGTTCTTACAGAATTCGTAAGGCAATCCATATCCAATACTATCGTAAAAGATTATATGGTGGATGGAAAATTACAGGTTATCGTGGTAGAAGGTCGGGTGCTCGACAGATTGAACAAATCTCTGGCACAGGATCGTTTGGAAGGAAGAGATATTTTGGTACTTCCTCCAGATTTCCAAAGAAGACTTCTCGAATCTGTAGCGGATATGAATCGCAGGGTCCAAGAAGGAAGAGGATTCCCGATTTATGTGGTGAATAGAGAAGTGAGAATGCCTTTTGCTTATTTTTTAGCGAAAGAATTCCCACCTAGAAACTTCGCAGTTCTTGCATTAGAAGAAGTTCATTCTTCCGTTCCTACTGTAATTGCAGGTGAACTAAGAATTGCACAAGCCCAGGCGGCGGAACCCGCAGAAGTGGTTTAAGAAAACGTAATATTTTAATCGAAAAAACAGGAGGATAGCATGGATTTCGCAAAGATTAGGGGCAAGGATCTACAGGATTGCCTAATGCAGATGAAGATGAAATATGGCCCAGAAGCCCATGTCATCGAACATAGAATTTTGACCGAGGGTGGTGTGTTCGGAACAGGACTCATGGCTCGCAAGGTCGTGGAGATCCAAGTTGGAATTCCTGAAAAGGCAAGTTCCAGAGAGAAGGTGGAGAAAAAACTCCAAGACCTAAAAGAATTACTCAAACAAAAGTCGACTCTTGGTTCTGAAAAAAGAAGAAGCCTGGAAGAATTGCCTAGTTGGGAAGAAAGAACTTCTCGCCCAAGCAGAGCTTCTTCTTTACCGAAGGAATTGATAGAAGTCACTTCTGAAGAAATAGAGTCCGAAGAAAATCTGGGGCTTTCTTTTTCAAAAGAGTTTGAGCCTAAAATTTCTAGACCAATCCGTAAAGAGCAGGATTCCAATATCCTTAAAATGAGGGATAAACTTGTTAAAGATGGAATGAGCGAGGCTTACGCGGAAGAAATTATTTCCCAAGTGGAGCAGAGACTTTCTCCTTTGGATCGTTCTCGTACCGTTGCAGTTCAGGAAAAAATTGCTGAAGTTCTTTCCGAAAGAGTACAAGTGGAGCCGGACATTTTCAAAGGAACCAGAAGAGGACAGAGAAAAGTAGTCTTCTTTGTGGGACCTACAGGCAGCGGAAAGACAACTAGTATCGCAAAACTAGCCGCTAAGTACCATCTTCATATGGGAAAATCAGTTTCTTTGTACACAACCGACAACTACAGGATCGCTGCAATCGAGCAGTTAAAACGCTACGCAGATACCATGGAAATGCCTTTTTATGCGGTAAAAGATCTGAAACGTTTTCAAGAGACCCTGGCACGAGACGGATCGGAACTAATCCTTATAGATACTGCGGGTTATAGCCATCGTAATGTGGACCAGCTTAGCAAAATGTATGGATACCTTTCCGCTTTCGGAGAAAGGGACAACGTTGAAAATATCCTTGTATTATCCGCCACATCTTCGTATCATCACACCCACTCCGTAATGAAAGCCTACGAACCCCTTGGTTTCCGTAGAATTTTATTAACTAAACTGGACGAAGCGGAATTTTTGGGTGGATTTCTGGAACTAGCCGATACACTTAATAAGGGTTTTACCCATTTAAGTGTTGGCCAAGAAGTTCCCTTCGATATGATCCCAGCGGAAAAACACCAACTCGCCGAATGCGCAGTAAATCCGGAAAAAATCATCGAGATCCGTGGAGAAGTATTCTCCGCTTAAGGTTTCGGTAGAAAACCTAAGTCCCAGAGAAAGAGGTTAGGATGGACCAAGCGACTCAGTTGCGGAAACTTACCGAGGGTAATACGAGTTTAAAACTCGTGTCTTCAACCAAACCTATGACTAAGATTATAGCGATCGCTTCCGGAAAGGGTGGGGTCGGCAAAAGTACTATCTCAGTAAACTTGGCCATCTCTATGGCTAAGGCAGGACAGAAGGTCCTAGTATTTGACGGAGATCTAGGACTTGCTAACGTGAATGTGATCTTAGGGATCATCCCTAAATATAATTTGTATCACGTAGTCAAAGGACATAAAAGTTTAAAGGATATAATTATCCAAGCTCCTGAGGGAGTAGATATCATTGCAGGTGCAAGTGGTTATTCTCAGCTTGCTAACTTGAACGATACACAAAGAAATAATTTGATCAAAGGATTCGCTGATCTGGATTCATATGATTATATGATCATAGATACCGGAGCAGGGATCAGCTCAAACGTGATCGGGCTCACACTTCCAGCGGATGATGTGATCGTAGTTACTACACCAGAACCTACTGCAATCACTGACTCTTATGGACTCATCAAAGCGATTGTTTCCCAAAGTAGAGATAAAAATCTAAAGATGGTAGTGAACCGTGTACGTTCCGCTATCGAAGGGAAGAAGGTTGCAGATCGTGTGATCGATATCTCTGGTCAGTTCTTAGAAGTAAGAGTCGAAAATTTAGGATTCATCTTCCAAGACGACGAGGTGGAAAAAAGTATCCGGGAACAAAAACCGTATATCATCCATTCACCTAAGAGCAAGGCAGCAGCTTGTTTGAATCGGATCACATATTCTCTACTCAATCAAGAAATGGATGGTGGAGATGATTCCGGGATCACCGGCTTCTTCAAAAAATTCTTCAATTTCGTGGACGTTAGAGAAAAACAACAGAGCGAGGAAGAGTGAACCTACAAATTGGTTTCCTCGCTTTTTTTTCCCTTTTAGGGCTCATCATAAGTCTGGTCTGCGGCATCATGGTCGGAAATTATTTCGGCCATATAGCATTCGTCACCTTTTTGTCCACGGTCGGTATGGCTGTTTTTGGATTCGGGGTATATTCCGTTTTAGCTTCTAAGGTCCCTGAGTTTTTAGAACTTCTGGGTAATTTCACAGGTGCTTATTCTGGGGGAGATGAAGACGGTCTCGAAGGTGGAGCTAGCCATTCTCATTCAGAACATTCTGATATGGATACTTCTTCCCCTCATTTTGATTCTCCAGCTAGTGCGGGCGAAATGCGAGCAGCTGCAAGTGGGATCCCTCGCAAAAAAGCGGATAAATTCGGAGATCATATCATCGTGGAAAATATCGCGATCAAAAATGAGCCTAAGTTGATGGCGGAAGCGATCCGGACCATGCTCGCTAAAGACGACGGCAGTCAGGAAAAATAGTAAAAATCTTTCCAGACTGGATTCTGGAATTGTTGGAACACAAGCACGCGTGAAATGTCTGTTTTCTGCCCAGAAACCCAATGAGACAAAAAACTGCTTGATTTCCCGTTTTTGAGACAAAAAATGCTATTGCAAATCGGTTTGGTCCACGACATTCTTAAGCAGAGGACCAGCCCATTCCGTAGTTATGTCCAAACTTTTCGATAAATACAATAATACGGATGAAACCGAACTTTGGAAGTCTTACAGGGCTACTAAAGACCAGAATATTCGCAGTTATCTTGTAGAAAAATATTCTCCTCTAGTCAAACACGTGGCCGGTCGTATCGCAATTGGTATGCCGCAGAACGTTGAGTTTGATGATCTTGTTTCATACGGTGTGTTTGGTCTTCTAGATGCGATCGAAAAATTCGATCCAGATAGACAGATCAAATTTAAAACCTATGCGATGACTCGTATCAGAGGTTCTATCTTCGACGAACTTCGCTCCATCGACTGGATTCCTCGCTCTATTCGACAAAAAGCGAAACAGTTGGAGCAAATCATCGGAATGCTGGAGAACAAAGAGGGCGCTCATGTAGAAGATGAGGCGATCGCAAAAGAAATGGGAATCTCCGTCGAGGAGTTCAACTCACTTCTTACTAAGATCAGCGGCACGTCACTCGTCTCTTTAAATGATATTTGGTTTCTCGGCGATGAGAACGACGAGGTTTCTTTCATGGAGACATTAGAATCTCCGATGAACATGAACCCGGATACGATCATCGAAAAAGAAGAGATCAAAAACGTGATCGTGGAAGCGATCAAGACACTTCCGGACAAAGAAAAAAAAGTAATCGTTCTCTATTATTACGAAGATCTAACATTAAAAGAGATCGGAGAAGTATTGGAAGTAACCGAATCCAGGATTTCCCAACTTCATACGAGAGCTGTAGCAAGACTTCGTAGTAAATTAGGAAAAGTGAAATCGGTTATTAGCAAAAAGTAATTTAGAGAGGAGTTTCTTTTGAGTCTTACATCCTTTCTGAAAGACCAATCTAAAGAACTAGACAAGCTCCAAAACGAGCAGGTCGAAGTCATAGCCCCTACATTGGAAAAATGTCTGCAACTAGCAGCATCCCATCTCAAAAGAAAATCTCATGAGCTGGATTATATTGTAATTAAACGCGGAAAGAAAAAACTTTTCGGTTCAGAACCTTGGCATATCAGAGCATCCATTCTTCCGGAAGATACGTTCCTAGATGAACTTTCAGAACTGGATAAAAAACTCACAGGTGGATCAGGCAAATTAGTTTCCAAAGATCTGAAGGAGTTTTTACAACCTAAGGACAGAGACGGAAGAGCAGTCGTTCAAATTTTTAGGAACGGAACTTATCTCACAATTTATCCACCTTCCGGCGAAGGAAAAGCAATCGAACTTTCAGAAGTTTCTCGAAGACTTTCAGTTAGAGGAATTAATGAAGTAGATGATAATCAGATCCGTAAGATTGTAAAAGAGACCAAGGGAGAACCAATCTATATTTCCAATATGAAACCAAGGCAGGGTGCCGAGGCTAAAATGGTATTGGATATTGCTCCTGATAAGATGAAAGCAAAGATCACTTTCATCCCCCCAAAACCTGCAGGAAGAGATCTAGAAGTAAAAGACGTAGTCAATTATCTCAAAAACGCAGGAATTAAATACGGAGTAAAAGAAGAAGAGATCCAAAGAAGGTTGGAGGACGAATTCTATAACCAACCTTTCACTGCAGCAGAAGGAGATCCTCCTGTTAACGGAAAAAATGCACAGGTAATTTATCATGTTCGTATCAGCAAGAAGGTAGTCTTCAGAGAAGATGAGTCCGGAAAAGTAGATTATAAGGACATGGACCTGATAGAGAACGTTGTGGTAGGACAACTTCTCGCAGAAAAAATACCTGCTGAAAGAGGGAAGTACGGTCGTACATTATTTAACGAACTTCTACCTGCAAAAGACGGATTAGATACAGAACTCAAACAAGGAAAAGGAACTATCCTTTCCGAAGACAGGACCAAACTCACTGCAGAGGTGAACGGACAAGTAGTCTATGCGAGCGGTAGGCTCTCTGTAGAAACAGTTTATAGAGTCAACGGTGATGTCGGTATTAAAACTGGTAACGTTACATTCTTAGGATCAGTGATTATCACTGGAAACGTAGAGGATAATTACTCTGTCAAGGCCGCTGGAAATATCGAAATCTACGGTACTGTCCAAAAAGCAAATGTGGAAGCAGACGGAGATATCATCATTCGCCAAGGGGTTTCCGGAAGAGACGAGGCACGTATCGAGTCCACTGGTGGAAACGTAATCGCTAAGTTTATACAGAACGCAACGGTAGTCACAGAAAAAGACGTGGTTGTACAAGAAGGAATTCTTCACTGCTTTGTGAGTGCTGGTGGAAAAGTAATCTCTAACGGTAAGCGGGGACAGATTGTAGGAGGTACAATTCGTGCTTCTGATACGATTGCAGCAAAGGTCATAGGATCTTCTGCCAACCCTGCAACAGAACTTATAGTAGGAACTGATCCTAAAGTATTAAAACAGATCTCTGAATACGAAGAGAAACTGGCTGAAAATCAGGACAAGTTCGAGCAGATCTCCAAAAGTCTTAAAACTCTCAAGGCAAGAAAGGAGAATGATCCTGCTTCTTTCACCCAAGACCATGAGCAACAGCTGGTCAAAACCAGTAAGGCTACAGAAAAGCTGGAGGTAAGGGTCAGGGAATACGAAAACGAGATCCAGAACCTTAAATCTTATATTGAAGAAAGAGCCGCAAACGGTAAGATCAGCGTCGAAAAGACCCTATTTGGTGGGGTGACTATCAAGATCAAGAGTGCAGACTTCAAGACCCGTAACGAGATCAAACATAAGACCTTCGTGGAAGAGAACGGGGTTATCCGACAATTGCCGTACCAAGATCCTGAACCGGATAAAAAAGACTGGAGAAAAAACAGATCTAGAGGAAAATAAAGGATATGAGGCTGAACGAACCTCTTTCCGGATACGGTGCTGCGAACGATCTGGTCCGAAGGACTATGGTGGAGAACCCACATACTCTTTCGAACGTAATCGCCCAGAACGAAAAATCGATCCGAGAGTATTCTATAGATAAAAAGTATGCGGTGCAGATGTACACCGAGACTTTTTCATTATCTCCTGAATATAGAGAAAGACTTCGTAACTCATACACCCAAAGGATCGGAGAAATAGAAAAAGAGATCCGATCTTTTAAAGGGCCAAAACCCGAGGGTGGAAAGGAGAGAATTTTCTCCTATGATAAGAGCGGTAGAAAAACCGAAATTCGGACACCTACTCGTTCTACTGTGGACTATATAGCTTAATAAAAACGCTCGGGCTTTCCGAGGGATGTTGTTGGAAATATCCTCGAAAAGGACGCTTGTGCGATGGAATTATTCACAGTCCTATTCTTAAATATTGTCATAGCCATAGGCTTGTATGTAGGTGTGTCCGCTCAGGTAACTAAGAGGATCCGCTCTCATATGATCCGTCGTATCAACGAAGAAATTCGAACATTGGTAGACGAGATCCAAACTGAAACAGAAAGCCAGATAGAACTCTTAAATTCTAAGATCCAAGCTTATAAAATTTTGGTCCAACGTTCTGATTCTTTGGAGGATAAATACAAGTCTATTCTCCAAAAACTGGAATCACTTCCGGAAAGAATATTTTCTAATGAAGGAAAAACATTAGAAAAACAGGATATTTCTCCTGAACCAATATTGGAATTCGAAACGGTAGAAGAAGAATTAGAGACAAGCGTTCCTTCTATCCTTACTCACAAGGAAACAGTTCAAATTTCCGATGAGGAAAAATTTAAGAACGAATATCTTACCCTAATTCGGGAAAAACAAAAAGAACTTAAAACTTTTCCAACAGAATCATTAGAGAGTAGAAAACAAGAACTTGCTGCAAAAGCAGGAGAAGGTGTAGGAAGACTTTATAAACAAAATCTGAGAGAAAATTATTCTCCAGAAAATCCAAAACCATTCTTGGACCCTGAAAGAAAAAATCTCAAAAAAGAAACTGCAACTAGTTCGGAAGAAGAATCTGGAACTTTGGGAATTCTGAAAAACTTTGGCAAGACGATTAAGAATGTGATGGGTTGGAAAGATTCTCAGGAATTAATGTCTGAAATTTCTCCGACTAGGACTCCTCAGCCAATGTACAATCCAAGTTCTACATTCGATATTTCTTTGGATGGGGATCCATTCGAAGAAAATAAAATAGAATTTCCGGAAGATATTAGCGGAGGTTCTTTAAAAGCAGGGCCTGATTATACTCCTGAATTGGATCCTAAAAAAATGAGCTCTAAATCTAGAAGAACGGATAATAAAATTCCTGTGGAAGAGAACTTCGGAAAAATCCTGGAAAGGAAAATAACGGGGTATACTCCTCAAAAACAGGATTCCGTAAAAATTTCTTCTGAAATGGCGCTAAAAGACCTGGGAGAAGGTGCGAGTAAGATCGAGAAGGTCGTTTTCCTCTTGAAAAAAGGCTATTCTCATGAAGAAATCTCAGAAGCCTTGGATCTCGCCACCGGTGAAGTGGATATTATTGAAAGATTTAGGTTGGAGAGAAATAGGAGGACCTAATGTCCCAATTTAGCGTCTTGAACGTTGGTTTTGGAAATATAGTTATGGTTTCCAAAATTGTAGGTATCATTCATTCGGATTCAGCTTCTGCAAAAAGGATCCGAAACGAAGCCAAAAGTAATAACAATTTGGTAGACGCGACCCAGGGAAAAAAGACCAGGTCCATTATAATCACTGACTCCAATCATCTGATCCTTTCCAACTTAAGAGTGGAAGCCCTCACAAGAAGGATAGAAAGCAGGGATAATTCTATCGCAGAAGAAGAGGAAGAAAAGGACTGAAATCTCCCAAACTAATCGTTCTATCCTCTGTAGCAGGAGGAGGCAAATCCACACTTATCCAAATGATCCGAGCCAAACATCCAGATTTGGCTTTTTCAGTTTCGTGTACTACGAGAGCTCCACGCCCCGGTGACAAGGAAGGGGTAACGTATTTTTTCTTAAGCAAAGAAAAATTCGAATCCGGAATTGATAAGGGAGAATTTTTAGAATGGGCCAAGGTCCACGATAATTATTACGGAACTCCCGTAATATTCGTAAACCAATGTATGTCTGCAGGTAAATCGGTGATCATGGATCTGGACGTGCAAGGAGCGGCTCAGGTAAAACAAAAGCTTGGAAAAGAAGCGATCACGATCTTTATACTTCCTCCAAATGAAGAAGAATGGGAAAAAAGGTTACGTGGTAGAGGAACTGATTCGGAAGAAAGTATCCTAAAACGTATTAAGAACGGAAAAGAAGAATTGGCTCATAAAGACGAGTTCGATCATATTATAGTGAATGATACGTTGGAACACGCCTTATCTCGTTTGGAAGAAATTTTATTTTAAGAATTTCTGCTAAATTCGGAAACCGAAACTGATTACCACTTTCTTATATCTGTACCAAGGATTAGGTAATATGAAATTTTTATACAATTCTCTTTTTATTTCTATAATTTCTATTTTTAGTTTTCAATGTATATATCTCATCAAACCCAGAAAGAATTTTGAAGAGAGTAAAAATTTAATTTCTCCTGATTATTCTAAGTCTGAGTTTTGGGCTGCTCTTCCTGATAAAAAAGATAATGCAGATCTTGTTCCTGGAAATTCAGGCTTAAAAGAAAATCAATCCTTAGCAGAGGTGGATACTTTTTATATTCATCCGACAACCTTACTTCTTCGACCTAAATATTGGAATGGAGATCTAAAGGACGAGGACTTGAATGACAGAACTGATAAACATCCTATCAAAACCCAAGCAAGTGCATTCAATGAATGTTGTAAGGTCTATGCTCCCAGATATAGACAGGCTGCATTTTTTGTTTTTACAAAGGATGTTCCAGAAAGTGAAGCAGCATTAGATTTTGCATTCCAAGATGTGAAAGCTTCCTTTTTATATTATATGAAAAATTGGAATAAGGGCCGTCCTTATATCATTGCTTCTCATAGCCAAGGCACAAGGCATTCTGTCCGTTTACTAAAAGAGGTGATTGCTACTAATCCGGAATATAAGAAAAACCTGGTAGTGAGTTATTCAATTGGATTTCCATTTAAACAAGAAGAGACGGGTTTACCTGTTTGTTCCAGTCCGAAAGATACTGGATGTGTTGTAGGTTGGAATTCCTATATTTGGGGAAATTCTCCAGGTAGATTATTGGATAGATATGGAAAAGATACTGTTTGCGTAAATCCTCTCAGTTGGAAACATGATGAAGAGGTGTCTCCTAAATCTGAAAATTTGGGGAGTGTGAATCGAAGTTTTGATCAATTGATCCCAGGTGTTGCAGATGCAAAATGTAATTCTGGAGTTTTATGGATCCACGAACCTGAGATAAGCCGGACCCCAAACCTAGGAAAAGATGGAAATTTACATACTGGAGATTTTCATTTCTTCTACGCGAATATTAGAAAAAACGCAAAGGAAAGATTAGAAGCTTTTCTAAAGAAACGTTAATTCGTACAGTAAGTTTGCTCGACTACGATAGAAGGCATATCTGTTCTTTTTCCATCTAGATCCAGTTTTTTATTTTTTAGATAAAATCCGCAGACTTCTACATAAGAACCAACAGATACTCGATTCATTAAGCTATAATCGTCGGAATCTAAAACTACTGGTTTACCGGAAAAATGGACTACAAATCGGATGGAATTTCCTTTGTATAATACATGAGTTACTGTTCCTGCGACTCGGACAGTTTCTCCTACAGCCTTTCCAGGATTATTTACTAACTCTTCGCCAGAAACGTATTTAGGTTTTGGAGGAGCAGAATTTTTTTTGCTCTTAGAGTAAATAGCTCCTGTAGAAATTACTAATAGTGAAAGAAATAGGATCGTTTTCTTTTTCATATTTTTAAAGTTCTTCCGACTCAGAATTGGATTCAGGAGCCTTGATCACGTCTGATCTGGACAACCATTTATTTGTAATATTCGCCCTGCGTTCTGCCGGGAACAAGGTAAGAAGGTAAGTAGTGATTGTTTGTCTACCGTCCTGTTCTGCGTCCTTGTCCATTTGGATGAATACATCTATAATGTCTTTGTCCGGCCAATTGGTAAGCATTTGCACTGCGTTATCAGGAGGCATATTTGCAACCTTCTCCGCCATAACCTTAACCAATTTACCTCTACTATTTTTTTCAGATTCAGAAGATTTGAGCTCATTCTCCTTAGAAGTAAGACCTCGTTTGAGTTCCTCAATTTTCTCGAGTTCTGCTTCCAGGCGCTCTTTTTCTTTTTTTAATTCCTCTTCTTTCTGAGAGATATCGTCTCTGTCTTTAGCGAGTCTTTCCATCTCTTTACGAAACTCTAACTTCTCTAATTCAGAAGGGGACTCTGAGTCCGCATTTACGAGTCCTGGTTCTGTTCTTAAGAAAGGAAAAATTTCAGCAGCGTCTATGATCTGAAAATAATGGAACGCAAAAAATCCGATCAACACTAGGAAGAAGATCAGAAGTACTAGATATACTGCTCTTGCTTTATCGCTTAAACTTGCCACTTTTTATACCCGGATGTCCAGCCTGGAGCCTGAAATTCTTTTTTCCAAATCTCCCGCCTTATTTTCTAAATGAGAGATTTTATCTTGGAGATTTACCATGCTTCCGATTAAAGGATCGGAAGATTCTACTGTTTTACGTACTTCTAAAAAGGGGAGGTCACTTTTTATAACGCTCGTAAAGTTTTCTGAGCTCAGAAAGTCCCGCATCTTCTGTACCGGTGCGCTCAGCGCCTCCCGTGTCATAGGTAAATACTTTCGGATCCCGTTTAGATCTATCATCCCCATATATTTCCTCCCTAGTTTTCCTATAAAGATCAGCTAAAAATTGCTCTTCTGCCTGGATTTTTTCCGCCTTTCTATAGGAGCGCATATACTCCTTGAAGCGGTTTTCTTTTAGAAGTTCCAGTACCTTCTTTTCTTTTCTTGCCTCTGAGACTTCTGTTCTTTTTTTCTCAACCGGTTCATCAAAAGAACGTATCTCATTTTCTAACTCGGAATTCCGAGTTAAGAGTTGTCTCATATAAGTTTGCAAATAAGAATATTCTCTTAAGTCTGTACTTCCTGAAAGTGTTGTAGCAGATAAAGAATGTATCCTTGTATCATTGGAATCTATTTCTGATTGTCTTTGGTTGACTTCGGCCACAAGTTCAGAAAGTTCTTTGAGTTTTTGGTCCTCTTTGATCTTCTTTAAACGAAGTACAGGTTCGAGCCTGAATTGGAATCTTTTCATTGATTAAAATTCCTCTTCTTCTCTTTCTTCTTTTAAGATATCTCTTAAGCCGCTGACTGTTTGTGGAAAAAGACTTCTGTCCATAAGTCTTTGTTTTAGATAAGAATCTATCTTATCTTTTTTGCGAATGGCAAGATCCACTTTAGGATCTGATCCTCTTACGTATGCATTCAATAAGATCAATTCTTCCACTGAATTATAAGTGGAGATAAGTTCTCTGATCATACCAGCTCTCATGAACTGGTCTTCGTCAACTATAGATTGCATTACCCTGGAAAGGGAGGCAGGGACATCGATTGCAGGATAATGGTTTCTTTCGGCCATTTTGCGCGAAAGAATGATGTGACCGTCTATATAACCACGGACTGCGTCTGCGATCGGATCTTCCATCTCATCGGTATCGGTTAGGACAGTGTAAAACCCTGTGATACTTCCTCCTGATTTAGAAGTACCTGAACGTTCTACAAGTTTTGCTAATTTAGTAAAAACAGATGAACTAAAACCTCTTGTGATTGGAGGTTCATGGTTAGAAACAGAGATCTCTCTATTTGCATGTGCAAACCTGGTCAAGGAATCCATCATTAAATTTACATGAAGTCCTTGTTCTCTAAAATATTCCGCAACGGAAGTGGCGAGTAGAGCGCAGTTTACCTGTTCCATCTTAGGTGCGTCGGAGGTTGCGGCAAATACTACAGATCTTGCGAGACCTTCTTTCCCTAAGTCTCTCTCTAAAAATTCATTCACCTCTCTGCCTCGTTCTCCCACGAGTGCGATCACGTTTACGTCCGCATTAGTGAACCTTGCGATCATACCGAGTAAACTGGATTTTCCTACACCGGATCCGGAGAATATCCCTAATCTTTGTCCTCTACCTACTGTTAAAATTCCATCTATCGCTCTTACTCCTGTAAGAAGAATGTCCCGGATCACAGGTCTATCTAGTGGATTGATACTTTCTCCTTCTGGAGATTTTTCTTCAGAAGTGATGATGAGTCCTTTTTTGTCGATAGGACGTCCTACTCCATTCAATACACGACCGAGTAGTTCTCTTCCTACTGGAACATTTAAACTTCTTCCTGAAGAAAACACAAAAGCATCAGGGTATACACCTTCTACAGGACCGAGAGGCATTAGTGTATATACATGATTTTCGAAACCAACGATCTCGCATTGCAGGTAACCTTCTGTTCCTGCTTTTTGGACTTCCATGATCTCTCCGATCTTGGAGTCTGGAGGTCCTTCTGAATAAATTACGTTTCCGGAGACGCGAACAACTCGTCCCGATTTGCGGATGGTTTCTGTGCGGTCCAAGATCAGGAAATACTTGGAGATGACGTCTACCTTTTCGTGAAACTTCTTCTCTATCATGTTCTTAGGCTCTTAGATACCGGATACTGTCCCTGGGATTTTGCCCGGAGTCAAGTGATAATGAGAATATAACTGAATTATGTCGCTTACGGAGGTAATACAAAACCCGTCGAAGATACTACAAAGAAAACCCCCCTGACCCGACCGCCTATGATTTCGGCGGCCGGGTAGGAGACTAAGTTTGGACGTGAATGTTAGATTAGATCGGCTCCGCATTTCGAATTGCTTCTTCGATTTCTTTGAGCTGGGTGGAGATCCTTGCATCGATGGCACCAACATCTGTTTCGATGATGACCCCGCCTCTGTCGACGCGAGAGTCTTCGTAGATATTGACCTTGCGAAGAGACTCCATAAGTTTGATAAGTTCGTCTTTGTGAGCAGTGGTGATCTCCAAGTCCGCAAAGTTGACTCGGATATCCACACGATCTCTGTCTTTGATACGTTTCAGGGCTTCTCTAATATTATTGAGTACGATTTCTTTACGTTCAATGATCTCATCTTTGATGATCTTACGAGCGATGATAAGGATCATCTCCACCATCTGTTTTTCAGAAGCTTGAATAAGTTCTGCACGGATATCGATTGCCTTACCTACGATGGTTCCGAGGCGGTCGATTAGGCGTCGGACTTCTCCTTGTCCTTTTCTGAAACCAACTTCTCGTCCAGCTTCAAATCCTTTTAAGTAAGCCTCATGTTCGATCTCTGCCGTTTTCATCTCGGCTTCTTTGATCATTCTTTCGGCTTCCATCTTGGCTCTTTCCAAGATCTGTTCCGCTTTGGCTTTACCTGAATCCTCTTCTAGTTTGATCTTCTCTTTGGAATCCTGGATCATTTGGAAGGCTTTTTTACGACCTTCTTCCTCGATTTCCTCCGACTTACGACGGGAGTCCTCGAGCATTGTTTTTATATTTTCTTCTGTTTCTTCTTTATAACGGTTTAGCTCCGCCTCGATCTCTTCGATGGAAGGACCTTGGTATTGCTCTATAATATTTCCTTCTTGGTCGACTTCGAACTCTTCGGCGTCTTCGTCCCTATGGAATTTTTTATATTTATCCGGAATTTGCAGCTCTACCTGATCCTGCATGTCCGCGATTTGGATAGGTTTGAAGACTAGTTTTGCCATATTAGTTCTTTCTCCGGAACTTGATTCTTCCTGATTCTACGGATTCCTTAAAAATTTCAAGTAGTCCGTTTTGAGCGGTTTCAATCTCTGCGAGGGAAACCGGACCCATAGAATCTTCTTCCAATCGGATGGAGGAGGCTAGCGTTGGATCTAACCTTTCCAGTAAGACCTGTTTCGTTTCCGGTTCAGTGCCTTTAAAGGCGGTCGCGGTCACGATTGGATGGATCTCTCCCATAAACTTGTTTAGGGCTTCTCGGCTTAGATCCATCAGGTCTTCCATTCGGAAGAAATGCTTATTTATATTTTCGGCAAACGACTGGCTCTTTTCGCGTATCCTGGAGAATAATTTCTGGGAATCTTGGGGGTCTAATTTGCCCAAGAGTTCTGCGGCTCTTTTGCCACCCTTATCCCTGGTAGGAACTCCAGACTGGGGAGATTTCAGGACTTCCTTCTTGAAGCGCAAAAACCTCTCCAAAGAGTCCATAAGTCCCGCAGAAGAAAGGTCCAAATTCCGTATAGAAAGTAGGATCTCCTCCTGGGTTTCTTCCGGGAATTCTTCCAATACTCTGGCAGAAGTATCCGGATCCGCGTAGCAGAATATGAGTGCGATCCTGTCTGCGGATTCTCCGGCTACAATCTTGGAAAGTTCTTCCTTGGTATAAGATTTGAGTTCCTCCGACCATTCTGGCTCGGTAACCAAATCTTCTTTTAAGATCGTTTCGAGTTCTTGGATTAGGGCCAAGGTGTCTCGATCGATTCCTTCTTTCGGGACGCTTGAGAGTCCTTCTAAAAAGGAACCTAAAAGTTCTCTTTCTTGTTTCGCTTCTACTTTGGTGGACTTGTGAAAACTTTCTAAAAGTTTCGATGTGTCCTGAGGCCCAAGGTGACGAAACACTTCCGGGGGAAGATGCTCCCCCAGGATTCGGAGGAGCTGTCCCGCCCGGTTTCTTTTTCCGGACAGGATACTCATTAGGTTGCTTCCTCTTCAGATAACCAGGTGCGTAGAAGTTGTGCCACTTCTTCCGGTTTTTCCCTGGCGAGATTGATTGCGTTTTCGAGAAGTTCTCTTCTGAGTTTTTCGTCCAGAGAGAGTTCGACTTCTGCGCTTCCATCGTCCATGACTCGGAGAGCTGCTTCTCTCATCATCTGCTGCATTGCTGCGAGTTCTTCTTCGCGTAGTCTGCGGCGTCTTGCGATTTCTTTTTTGATCGCTCTGTAGATGAGGATAGTGAGTATTAAGAATAATACTATGACTAACGATGCGATTACCATTTGGCGGATCGCTTTCTGTTTTCTTAATTCTTCGTCTTCTGCAGCGAACTGTGCGGAGCGGTCTTTAGCAATGCTGATTACGGAGATCTGGTCTCCTCTTGCTTTGTCTATACCTACTGCTGCTTCTAAGTTTTTACGAACAGTTCTAATGTCTTCGTCAGAAACTGGGATATAAGTTCTGTCGTAACCAGTTCCATCCGCGTTTTCTTTTTTAGTCCACTGGCCGTCTACTACCACGGAGAGATTTACTTTTTCGATCTTCCAAGGTTGTTTTTGGACTTCGCTAACTCTTCTGTTGAATTCGAAGTTATTGATATTCTCGGTTTTCTTATAATCCGCTTTTTGATAGTCGGTGTCTTTATAACCAGGAGGAAGGTTAGGTTCTGTTCCTGCAGGTCCGTCTGGAGTGAACCCTCTTCCTGTGAATTGTTCGCTGGTTTCTTTGGAGGAAACTTTTAAGCTATAACCATCTACGATCTTTAATTCAGAGTAAGGAGTATTCGGATCATCCGGTCTTTCGATTACTGGGGAAACTTGGTTATCTTTATAAGATTCCTTGTCCCAATTTAACATGTACTCAAAGCGAGTGATATCTACTCTGTCTTCTCCGCCTAAAAACCAACGAAGAGTGTTTCTTACGTCGATTAATCTTTGAATCCTTTGTTCTTCTTGGATCCTCAATTTCTCTTGGACAACTCTGAGTTCTAATCTTTCTTTTTCTAAATCTTCTTCGAAGTCGGAGATGATCTTGCCGTCTGCATCTGCGACTACTACGTTTTCCGGTTTGAGTTTAGGGACCGCTCGGGAAACCAAGTTTACGATACCTTTAACTTCTTTTTTGGAAATCCCTTCGACTCCAGGGATAAAATGTAAAATGACTGAGGCTTTTACCGGAGAAGCATTCGAATTGAACAGTTCATCTTCCGGTATTGCGATGTTCACGAATGCTTTGTCTACAGGTCTTAGTGTCATCAAGGATTGCTCGATGGCTCCTTTTAAGGCTCTGTATTTTTTGATGTCCTTGTCGAACTGGGTCTCGGTGAATTTCTCCACGTTGAAGAGTTCCCATCCTTGCACGCCTGCAGGGATCAGGTTCTCTTGGGCAAGTTTTGTGATAATCTCCTGCCTTTGCTCGGGATCCACGCTCACAATACTGGTGTCCCCAGTGCTATATGAATAGCCCATGGAGTCCAATTTTTTGGTAACCTCTGCGAAATCCTTCGCAGTCATGTTTTGGAACAAGATAGTCTTGTTCTTTTGAGAGGAAACGGTTGTCAGAAGCCCTAAGGCAACGACCACAGTGATCGCCACTCCACCTAAAATCAGTTTCTTTGTCGTATCTAAAGAGTTGAAGAACTCTTTGATATTATTCAGAATCTTTTGTAATTGCTCGGGCATTTTCCTTCACCACCGACAAGATAGGGGACATAATAGATTTTCGGAAACAAAGTACAATCCCTTTTTAAAAAAACTTTAGAATTTTTTTATTTTCTCCGGATTTTTTATATTAACTCTTTTAAGAACTGCTTTGAAGCGAAAAATAAATCTTGTTGTACATAATTGCTATTCTTATGTTTAGTGAAATTTTTGCTGCTTCCAATTTTTACTCAGGAATTGTCTAGGAAATAAAACATTTTGAACATGAAACTTAACGGGGAACATTCAAATTTTATAAATCTAGAAGAAGCGAAGCAGTTAGAAGAATATTTTAAAACTTTAATATCAGCGGAGAAGGTCTCAAAGATCCAAGAAGTTGCTTCTTTTCGTACAAAGTACTTAACAATTGTAATGGAGGATATATTCCAACCTTATAATGCTAGTGCTCCAGTGCGAACTTCTGAATGTTTGGGCTTAACAGAGCTCCATGTCATAGAAAATAAAAACTCTTATAAACCCAATGAAGGAATTTCTTTAGGCGCTCAAAAATGGATACAGATCCACAGATACCAAAAGCCAGATTTCGATAATACTAGACATTGTATAAGCGGTTTAAAGGAGAAGGGTTATAGGATTATCGCAACTTCTCCACATTCATTAGAAAATTCTTACGAATTGGATACCTTGCCTTTGGATAAACCTAGCGCTATCTTATTCGGATCAGAAGAAAAAGGATTATCTTCTTATTCAATGGGAGAAGCAGACGTATTCCTAAAACTTCCTATGTACGGTTTTACCGAAAGTTATAATATTTCTGTAACAGTGGCAATTGTACTTTCTCACCTAGCGTTTCGTTTAAGAAAAGAAGTTCCAAACTGGGCTTTAACGGAAGAGGAACAGATTCATATCCGAAATTCCTATTATAAAAAAGTTCTATATAAAGGAAATTTAGTAGAATCGGATCTACTCCAAAGGATCAGATCCGAAGCAGCAAGGGTCCAATAATTCACTTCAGCTAAAAAGTAGGGTAGGATGGAACAATTAAGCGGTTTATCTAAATTTATAAAAAAGTTTTCTCTCGTATTTGCGGGAATTTTTGTATTTCTATTTATAATCAGGCTCATCTACAGTTATGCAGTCGGCCCTGAAACAAATATTGTAAACCAAGAACAAGGTTCTACTATCAATTTCGATTATGGACGTAAGAACTACGCTTCTGAAAAATTTTATGCGCCTCAGGATAAGATCACTGTTTCTAGTTCTTCCCAAAAGTATGAGAAGGTAGCTGCAGTTTCTTCCAAAACTTCTGAGTTTGATGAAAACGAAAAGAAAACCCGCAAGATAGTAGAAGATGTAAAAGGTGTAATCCAGTATGAACAAAGATCTGGGCTTGCTGGCAAAAGAACATTGCAGTTGGGTATAGGAGTAAATCCAGATAAATTCGATTCTGTGGTAGATTCCATCCAGACAATTGGCATGATAGATTCAATTTCTGTGAATAAAACAGACAAAACAAATGAATATAAAAACATCACCGCCACTCGAATCTCCTTAGAAAAATCCAAAGCAGGACTTTTAAGTTTAAAAGGAAGAAACGGTAAAATCGAAGAATTGATTTCTTTAGAAAAAGAAATTTTAGAGATAGAAGGTAAGATCCAAGACTTAGGAGTAAAGTTAGGAGAATTCGATCAAGAGAATGAATTCTGCACAATCAAATTTACATTAAAAGAAACAGGTGCAGTCTCCGGCGGATTTATTACTTTTTTAAAGAAGTGTAAAATATCCTTGGAGTGGACCATCAAATACGGATTATTATTCTCTTTCCTCTACGCTTTTGCATCCGTAGGAGGATGGATCACTTGGTTCTTTGGTGTGAAAATCCTGGCCTACTTAAGATCTAAAGGAATTCTTTAATTCAGATTTGATTTAGAAAAGAAAAACTGCAAAAGTTTTCGGATCTGGCTAGTCGGAACTCCGGCGCCTAGATATTCTCCGTCTACCCAGATCTCGAAATGTAAATGGATATTATCATCATTTCCTTTTGCTTCGCCCATTAGGCCTGAGTTTCCTACGTTACCTATCTCTTCGCCTGATTTTACTTTTGCACCGGGTTTGATCCCTCTCTTGATAGAAGAAAGATGGTTGAAAGAGGTCATAACCCCGTTCCCATGATCGATCCAAACTTGTCTGCCTCCAAAATCCTTTTCTACATAAGTGACCCCGTTTTTTTGGGCTAATGCAGAATATCTTTGGAATTCAGAAAGTGTCATAGGAGAATAATCTAGATCCGCACGGATTATCGTTCCGTCAGCAGGAGATACCAAAACATCTTCGAAAGTTAAACGTCTAGGTGGTCCGACTTTTTCTCTTTTATAATAAATATCTAATCCTTTGTGGATTCCATTCCTGTATTCTCTGGGAGCTCCTGGAAGTTGGTAATCTTTTTCAGGAAGAAGTCCATCTGGAACTGGGTATTGGTATCCTGTGAATCTATTGGAAACTGAATTTAATACAGTACCATTTAGCAGAATCTTAAATTCACCGATCACTATACTCTTTTCTTCTTTTTTAGGAAAATACAATCTAAGAATGGATGCATCAATCGGAGGAAGATTATGCTGATTGACTAGATCTACTTTATCATTTTTGAAAATAGTTTTCCAGTTTTCTTGGTGAAGAACTTGGATCTCATATTCATCCGTTGCTCTTTTCCCTCGGAACATAGGTACCAAAACTTCGATCGAATTTATCAGTCTTTTAGAACCGAAATCTACAATAATCCATTCGGGTTTATTCTCTCCGGAAGAATACCAATAAGATTTAGGATTGGAATCGAATAGATTGAATGCACCATATTCTTCGTCGTAAGAAGAAGATACAGAATAAGAAAAGGGCGCCACTGTCACTTTTCCGAAATCTAAAAAATCTACTTCGGAACCCAGGGATCCATAGGACCTAGGAGCTGCAGATATACCGAAAGAAAGAGCCGTAAATAAAAGACAGATTTTTCGGATCATATTAAGATAAGAAAGATTCTCCCGGTTTTGGTCCTTTACCTTGTTTGACGAGAGAATTTGCCTCATCTAACTTCCAAGAATCAAAATATCTTTTGTCTTCTTGGCTTAGATCCGGACGAAGTGAGATAGGATTTCCGTTTTGGTCTGCGTATAATCCTCTTCTCCCGAAAAATCTTCCTCCTGATTCCTGAGGTTGTACAACCTTCTTCTTTTCTCCTCTCATTTGAAATGCAAGTCTTGCATTTTCTACATAAGATTTCAGTTCAGAAGGATCTACCGAAATTGTATGATCCGGACCTGGAAGAGCTTTGTCTAAGGTAAAATGTTTTTCTAAAACGCTCGCGCCGAGTGATACCGCCAATGCACCTGCGATACTTCCAGCTGTATGATCCGAAAAACCTAAAGGGCCATTGAATATATTTTTATAATATTCTAAGGTTTGTAAATTTGCTTTTTCTGGAGGAGTAGGGTAGAGAGAAACACAATGGAATAATACTAGATCTTTTACTTTTTCAGATTCCAGAAATTCTAATGCACGAATGACTTCAAAACCTTCTGCCGCACCGCTGGATAAAAATAATGGAAGTCCTGTGCTTGCGCATTTTTGTAAAAGTTGTTTATTTACTATATCTCCACTCGCGATCTTAAGGGCTTTCACTCCTAAGTTTACTAAAAGATCTACACTACCTGGATCTAGAGGAGTGGAAAAGAAAAAGAGGCCTTCTTCTTTTGCAGTTTTTTGGAATTCAGTATGAAGTTTTTCTGAAAGTTCGTAAGTTTGGAAAATATCTACGAGGACTTTCGCTTTAGGATTTTTAATGTCTAAAAAATTTTCGGTCTTGTACGTTTGGAATTTTACCGCGTCTGCTCCCGCATTTTTAGCAGCTTGGATAGTTTTTTTACCTAATTCCAGATCCGCGTTATGATTCAATCCAATCTCTGCGATTATAAATGGGGAAGAATCCGGACCAATTTCCCATTTTTCTTCCAAACGAAAACTTTTCGAAAAAGACATTCTTTCTCCTGAAATGAAAGGGTAAACCCTTAAGACTAAGATCGGAATACCTGGCCGGAAAGGGAAGGATTTTTGATGAGGGCAGTGTCGTCTTCACTTCTCTGGAAAGATCCGATTCGTGTTCAGAAGTTCATAACTCAGATTTAGGAAAGCTTTTGCCTTCTTTTCATATTCGTCACAGGTCTCCTTGATAGAAACACATTTGGATTTGTACTCGCTCCAAGGCATTGGATAAGCTTCTCTGAGTTCACCTTCCGTGGATCTATATAGAGCATATTCCTTCTCAATCCAACCGATCACGCTTGAAAACGCAAAATAAGAACCTTCGGTTTTAGGTTGGATCGAATTAGAAAGTAGATCCTTACCGAAGGAAGAAAATTTTACTTTCTTACCTACAAGTCCTAAGATAGTCGGGATCATATCCAATTGAGAAGAAATTTTTTGGTCCACTCCAGGTTTTATATATTTAGGAGAATAGATCAAAAGTGGAATATTACGATCTTCGAATGGGTTTAGATCTCTATGATGAGTATGATCAGCTACAAAAATAAAAATAGTATTGTGGAAGTAAGGAGACTTTTTTGCCTTCTCCATAAATTTGCCGATGGACTCATCTGAATATGCGTAAGTGTTAAAATAATCAGAATCCTTCATAGTTTCTGGATAAGGATTTTTTCCTGTTTCTGGAACTTGGTAAGGATAATGGGTAGTTAGGGTCAGGCTAACTGCCGCGAAAGGTTGTTTTGCTTTTGAGATGGTTGTATGAAGTTCTTCTAATACATCCCCATCATAAAAGCCCCAGGCGCCAGATTTATATTTTTTAGTTTTTTCGATTTCCTCTTTTCCTATAATTGTGTCGAAACCCCAATGAGGAAAAAGAAAACTCATATTATCAAATCCTACATCTCCACCATGCACGAAATATGTAGAATATCCCAAGTTTTTCAGTAAAGATCCGAGGCCGCCGAAATTTCCCAATACTTGATGGGTTCTTACCACTGTGATACCAGGGCGATCCGGGATTCCCGTGAGAACAGACATCAGTCCGTTTACAGTTCTTCCACCTGTTGCAAAAAATCTGGAAAAATATCTGCCTTCTTTTACGAGAGAATTAAAATTAGGAGCGAGTTCTTTTCCACCTACGATCCCGTCTCCATTTGGTTTCAGGAATTTTCCGGTCCAACTTTCCAGAAGAATAAGAACTATATTTGGAGGAGTTTCTTTTCTGGTTTCTAAGGTTTCTCTTAAAAGTGGATATTCTGGATCTATAAATTTTGCACCTGGATAATCGATTTCTTTTTGTACGATCCGAATTGATTCTTCTTTTGACATTTGTAATTCAGGAAGAATGGATTTTGATTTTAGATCCATAATTGTGGTGAATACACCATTCAAAGGAAGTTGGTTTAAGAAAGGATTTTCTGAATGAATTGCTTCTGTGGATCTTAATGGCCTTGGTTGGACCCCACCTCGGAACAGAAGTAGTAATAAAATAATAGCAATTGGTATTTGTACCAATTCTTTAGTCTTGTTTTCAGAAGAATATTGGTATCCATTATACTTTATAAAAAGATAAATTAGGGCAGGGAGTCCTGTGAATATTCCGATCAGTCCGAGGACAACTTTTAAAGTGTCATTTTTGACCGCTGCTTCGATCAGTATTAACAGATCTTTTCCTAAAAAGACAAAACCTTCGTAACCTAAATGTTTGTCTGCTTCTCCGAAATAAATTGTGTCTCCTATTAAATGCCCCGTCATCCATAAGAATAATGGAATGGGTAGGATCCCCCAAATGTATCTGTATGTAACCCAACGGTTTGGATAGTGAAAAGAAGATAAGATCCAAGATAATCCTATCACTATGGAGATCACGCATAGGTCGAAACGTATTCCGATCAGAAAGGATAGGATCACTTCGCCCAATGAGGAATGTCCTAATTTGGAAAAATAGATAAATAGAAGTGCAAATCTAAATATGGTTAAAAGGATCAAAAAACAAAAAGAGTAAAATAAAATTATCCTAAGGTTTGGAGGTAGCCTTTTAATCATTATCAATTCCAGCCTAAAAATTTAGAAAAATGGAAAACTAAGAAAGAAGAAGTATATGCAAGAACTGTCATGTAAGTGAACATAAAAACCGGCCAGAATAGAGAGTTTGTCTCTTTTTTTACGACCGCAAGAGTGGACATACATTGGCATGCGAATGCGAAGAATACGAGTAAACTTAGAGCGCTTGCAATTGTCCAAACAGGTTTTCCAGTATCAGGATCCTTATCTTTCCTGAGTGCAGACCTTAAATTTTCATCTTCCGAATCTTCTCCCTGAACTCCGTATACGATTGATAATGTAGATACCATTACTTCTCTCGCTGCGAATGAAGTGATGATCCCGAGCCCCATCTTCCAACCAAAACCGATTGGTTCTAAAACTGGCTCCATCATTTTTCCCATTCTTCCCGCATAGGATTCAGAGATTTGTAAGGACTTTGCTTGGGGGGCACTTAAGTTTTCGGTTTTAGAACCTTCTATCCTCGGATAATTTGCTAAGAACCAAAGTATGATAGAGATGAATAAGATTACCTTTCCTGCGTTTTCAATGAATGCTTTGATTTTTTTATAAACTGTAAAAAATAAACTTTTGAGAGAAGGCCATTGGTATCTCGGAAGTTCCATCAAAAAGTAAGCAGGTTCGGATCTGAAAAAAGTTTTTTTAAATAAGAAAGCAGCTCCCATGGATGCGAACATTCCTAATAAGAAAAGACCGAATAACGCTAGAACTTTAGGGGAGAAGATTCCAAAAACTGGTTCTGCGGAGAAAACCGTTCCAATTACTAAAATATAGACTGGATATCTTGCGGAGCAGGTGATAAGAGGGGATACTAAGATTGTGGTGAGCCTATCCGATTTATTTTCGATGGTTCTTGTTCCCATGATTGCTGGGACGGCGCATGCAGCACTGGAAAGTAATGGGATGAATGATTTTCCGGAAAGCCCGAATCTTCCCATAAATCTGTCCATAAGAAAGGAAGCTCTTGCGATATAACCGCTTTCTTCCATGATCCCAATGAATAAAAAAAGCAAACTGATCTGAGGAATGAATACTAAAACTGCACCAACTCCACCTATCATGCCTTCTTGAATTAGAGAACGCACCGGTCCTTCGGGCAAATAATTTCCTGTCCAATCCGCAAGGTCACCGATCCTTCCTTCTATCCAATCCATTGGAACTTCTGACCAGGTGAATAAAAATTGGAATACTAAAGCCATGATCCCTAAAAAGATCGTAAGTCCCCAAATAGGATGCAGAAGTATCTTATCCGCAAATCCTAAAATGCCTTTTTCGGTAATTTCTGAACCGGAGACTGCTTTAGATAAAAGTTTTTTGATCCAGATAGACCTTTGGACTAGCTCTTCTCCATAAGAAAATTCTAATTTATATTTTTCCCATTCCGAACGGATAAAATTGCGAGTTTTTTCAGGAAAAAAGTTGGAAGAAGGAAGTCCTGTTTGTAAACTTTCTCCGCTAAATTCTTTAAAACTATTTTCTAAGACGAATCGAACAGAATCCTGATCGTCTACTGAAAGTTTAGAAAGTACAGATTCAATAAGTGCGGTTCTTTTTTTGTCCCAAGAAAAATTTGGATCAGGCGTTTTATAAGAAGAAGGGTCGGTCAAAACTTTTTCTAAAACTTCTACACCTTCGCCTGATCTTGGATTTACAAAATAAAAAGAAATTCCGAATGCCTTGGATAAGGCTTTGAGATCCAAATGAACTCCCTTCTTTTCCAAGGTATCATTCATCGTGACTGCAACTATCATTGGGATCTTGAGAGAAGATACCTGTAATAGAAATTGAAGTCCTCTTTCAATTGCAACTGCATCTAATACAAAAATTAATTTGTCTTCTGTTTCTTTAGAGAGCAAGATGCGGGTCGTTACTTGTTTATCTTCTGATTCTCCGCCTAGGCTATAAGCGCCTGGAAGATCTACTATATGGACGGTTCTATCTTCTGTATGAATGGTCCCTTCTGCTTTTTCTACAGTGACACCATGATAGTTTCCTGTTTTTTGTCTTAGGCCCGTAAGTCTATTGAATAATGTGGATTTGCCGCAGTTTGGATTTCCAGTGAGTAATACTCGGAATTTCTCTGTTTTGTGATCGGGAGTTTCTATTTTAGTATTTAATAATTTCATAAACTAGTTCAATTCCAAAAGGTCCGCTTCCAATTTTCGAATGGCCAATTGGACAAGGCCCAATTTTACGATCATTTTATCTTGGTCCTGGAATTTTCGGACCACAGTGATTTTTGTTCCTGGAAGAAAACCCATATCTAAAAGGTTTCGGACTAGTCCCGTTTTTCCAGATTCGTTTTTAATTCCGGTAATTTTTCCGGATTCTCCCTCTTCTAATTCGAAAAGTTTGGATTTCATTTTATAAATTTTTCCCTGTCCCGGATCAGATCTAATTCAGGTGCGAAAGATTTGATATATCTGTCAAAGTATAAGATTTGTTTAATAAGAAGTCCAAATTCTTTTGGGATCTTTAATCCATTTCGATCTGAAATGTCTCTGAACTCGAAAAGGATTGTATTCATCTTCTTCTCATCAAAAGCGTCTAACTCTCCCATTTGTATGTCCAGGACCATCTTACTCATTTGGTCAAAGACTGTCTCGAGATCCTTGGCTAATTTTTTCTCGTCTATACCGGAGGCAGTTCCATCCATTCGGACCAGGCCATTTGCGATCCTATCTGTTCTATTCAATGCAAGACCTTCTAAAAAGATCATTAGACCTTCCCAGACTTTGGAGGAAATTTTTCCAACGATCCCGAAATCAATAAAACCTACTGTTCCATCTCTCAGGATCATTAGATTTCCTGCATGTACGTCTGCATGAAAAAATCCTGATTTAGAAAGTGTAGAAAACCAGATCTCAAGTGCATCTGAAAGTGTTTTAGAAGGATCCTTGCTGAATTTTCGAAGAGAAACTTCGTCGGTAATAGGAGCTCCGTAGAATTTTTCCATGACCAGAACCTTTTTGGTGCTGAGTTTTCTGTAAATTTTAGGGACTCTTGCTCTTGTTTCTCCGGAAGATAGAAGATATCTTTCGAATTCTTCACAATTGTTTGCTTCTTTTATAAAATCTATTTCTTCCAAGATGGAAGATTGGAACATTCCTACCATTTCCGATAGTCCTGATTTATTCAAACCAGGCACAAATATTTCGAACAACTTGGAGGCTAAGAATAGAAGATTGAGATCGGCTCCTAACGCGCCTTCTATATCAGGTCTTTGCACTTTTATTACAACATCAAGGCCATCTTTAGTCACTGCAGAATGGACTTGTGCAATAGAAGCTGATGCCATTGGGACTTGATCTATACTCTGGAATAATTTTTGGTAATCTCTACCCAGTTCTTTTTTTAATACTTTTTGGATATCGGAGAAAGGAAGAGGTCGTACGGAATCCAAACATTTTTGCATCTCTGTTACGATCTCTTCTGGGAAGAGAGAAGGGGCAGAAGCGATAAACTGGCCTAATTTAATATACGTTGCGCCTAATTCTTCAAACGCTTCTCTCAATCGAACTGGAATATTACGGGATCCACTTCCCCCTGTAGCCAAATCCTTTAAAAGTAGGATGGTTTTGGTGGAAAAAACATAACTACTGGTCACTATACGACTAGCGCTGTTTACCCCTTGCAGAAGTTGGTCTAAGAATCCTGGCATTTCAGCTCCAGATTAAGAGAACTTGAAAGGAACACAATCCAAATCAGGGAGGAAAGAACCTAATCAGGATAAAGGAACCTGAAGAAAGGTACTTGGGTCTACCTGAGCATGTTCCGTCGAGAAAACTGTATTTTGGTTTACGGGAGCGGCGAGAATTAGAGTATGGCTTTCGAACGAGAATTTCGGTCAGTAGTATGAGTGGCGAATCAGTATTATTGCAAGAATTAGAAAAACTCGAACTGAACGACCTAAAGAAGACCGCATCTCTCTGGAACATTCCAAAGCTTCCGTTCAAAGAAAAGAATAAGAACGTTAAGTTTCTTTTCGATAGTTTTCTGGACGAGTTCTATCTCAAAGGTGTGCTGGAAAAGCTCACTGTTCTCCAAGTTAATATCTATACTTCTATCTTAAAAAATAAGAATGTTCTGACTCTGGGAGAGATCTCTCGTAAAGTAAACATTCCTCCAATCAACGTGGAGATGGAACTTAACCTTCTCCGCAAATACCAACTCGTATACCAAAGAAAAAACAGAGAAAGACTTACCAATAACCTGGATAAGTATCATGCTTATGACGAGCTGGCAGAACTTGTATCTTTAGACCAAAACCTGAAAGGGGACAAATACAAGGTCTCCGTCGAAAAACTTCTAGATCGCAAGAAACTGACTGATATTTCCAATGAATGGAAAAAAGCAGTCAAGGCTCCTGCAAAGATCGACAGTATCCGCAAGTTTATCACTCACGCAACCTCTGATGAGGCGTATGAGGCAGCTATCGTTTCTTTATCCGAATTGGAAAGAGATACTGTAGTTAGGATCTATCTGAGCGGCGGTGCTGCTGACGCAGACGATATCAGAAGTTTTATCGTAATGAGCAGAGGCAAATACGAGACAATCATTCCTGCATTAGTTGAAAAGGGAATGATCGCTGATGTTTGTTTCGTAGAGGAGAAGTTCGTAAGAATTTTTGCTCTTCCAGAAGAACTTTTAAAATATATCCAAAATAATCCGATCCTTCCTTCCGTTAAAAAAGGAACACGCCAAAGACAGGAAAAACTCGCTACTAACGAGTTGGACTTCTTCTTAAATACCAAAAAGCTTCTTTCTTATATTAGCAGAAAGGGCTTGGTTCTGGCAAAATCCGGCAAGGTAAAACAGGCGGATCATAAAAGAACAGAACAAGAATTATTAAATCCGGACATCAGCATTTTCCCTGAAAAAAGCCAGATCTATCAGATGGAACTTATACTTCCTATCTTGAAACTTCTGAATCTGGCAGATATCAAAGGGGAAAATATTATTCTGAGAGGGGACCTAGACGGTTTCTTAAGTAAGGATATTTTCGAGATCATGAAACTCGTCATCCATGAGGTGAACGAGGCTAGAATGAAAAGAGTCAATCCTCCGGAAGTGTTCCAACCTACGGAAATGCCTTTTTATGATAAGATGATCTTGGACAAATGTGTGAACTTGATCATCAAGTCCAAACGTATCCATCTTTCTGTTATTTTCTCTAATATTATCAGGGAACATCTGATCTTCAGCCCTGGTTTCCGGACTAAAAATTTCCAGACTGATCTGGCAGATCTTCGTAAAGAGATCATGAGTGCGATCTTCTATCTGCATTTATTTGGATTATTAGAAGTAGAATATCCGAACCGTTTCCTAACTCTTTCCAAACTGGGAGAATATTTCTTCCAAACTGGAGAGCTTGCAGGAGTTACGGAGAAGGGTGGAATCACGATCAACCCGGACTTCTCGGTGATCGCGTTCCCGGAAAAAGTTTCTATTTATGGAATTCATCTTTTAAAAGCGTTCACAGAACTCAAAGACTACGACAGAGTTTATACCTTCGTTCTAACCAAAGAAGCATACCAATTGGGAATACTTTTAGGATACAAAACGAATGAGTTCGTAGACTTCTTGAAAGCTTCTAGCAGAGCGGAACTTGCCCAAAACCTTCTATTCTTATTAGAGGATTGGGGCGGAAACCTGCCTGTGGTAGAAGTTGCAGAGGATTGTGTACTGGTTCGCACTAAAGACCAGAACGTGATGGAACTTCTACTTGGTCAGATCAAAGGGAAGAAGATCGTTCTGGACGAGATTGGACCAACCGCAGTGCTTGTGGATAAAACACGAGTCCAAGACGTGATCACAGTTGCAGAAAAACTGAACCTGATCATCAACCTTACTAGATAATTCTTTTTCTCACGCGAAGCCGCGAAGAATAAAAGATTCCTTTTTGATTATTATTGAGAATACTTATTTGGTCTCGAGATTTTCGGCCCCGACCTTCTTTCCTTTGTGCCTTGGCGTGAAAGAGATATTTAAAGGGGTTTTATTTCAGTCCGGAGTGACTTTGATTTTGGTTTTGAATTCCCATTTGCGGAATGGAGCCAGGGCTTGGAGCCTTTCTTCGCTCACGAAAAAAAGACCTTCCCCAAATTTAACCAATCCACCCTTATAATGGGCGTATTTGGTTTTATGATCGATCAGACCTATTTCTTTTACCTTATTCCAGTCATCGCAGGTTTTCAGGGTGGGAACTCTCCTGAGATACAATTCCTTGATTGAACCATCCCTTACAGAGTCCCTTAAGATCTTTTCCCATTCCATATAAGCGCAAATTAGAATAAATTCTCTAAAATGCAACTAAGTTTCGGAATCTTCTTTATCTATGAAATTCCGGAGGAGCATTTTCAAAAATGAAAATACTCCGCTTGGTTTTTCAGATCCTCGGATAAATGGGCGAGACCCACAGAACCAGAACTCAATTCTTCTGTAGAAGACGCGTTCGATTGGGTCAGGTCGTTGATACTCGAAATTGTTTTCGAAATTTCTTCGATAGCCAGTTTTTGCTCTTGGATCGCAGTTTGGATACCTTCTGATCTTTCCTTCACTTCCTGGCCTTTTTTGTTTACCACCTTATTTCGGACCAGTTGTTCTCCCATCACGGAAGATACCTCGTTCATCCGGACATAGATTGTTTCTATTCGCTGGATAATCCCACCAATCACACTTACCGTGTCCTGGATATTATTGACTCCGATCCCAATTTCAGTTTCGTTTGCTTGGATGATATTTTCTATTTCCTTCATGCTGGCAGAAGTTTTGTCCGCGAGTTTTGAGATTTCGTCTGCGACTACTGCGAATCCTTTGCCTGCGGCTCCAGCTCTTGCAGCTTCGATAGCGGCATTTAACGCGAGAAGATGGATTTGCTCAGAGATTGTTGTGATAATTTCGATCACACCTGTGATCTGGTCGGAACTTTGGGAAATTTTACGGATACTTTGGTCAGTTAGCTCCAAAGATTTTCCGCCTCTTCTCGCCTCGTCAGTGATCTCTTTTACATGAGAAAGAGTGTTTTCCAAATTTTCAGAAGTGGCTTGGATAGAAGAAGAAAATTCTACCATCTCGGAATCCAAAGAATTCAAAAGACTAACTTGTTCTTTTGTTCTATAAGAGATCGCATCCATTCCTGCAGAGATCTCCTCGATAGAAGCTGAAATTTCCTCGGAGGCTGCCGCTTGGTTTTGTGCATTATCAGAGATAGTCTTTAAGGTGGCTGACATTTCTTCCGAAGAATTTGCAAGACTATGAGAAGCGTCGAAAATTTTATATAGTACGGCTTTTACCTTACGACTGAACTCGTTAATGCTGATTGCCATTTCTCCGATCTCATCTCTGGAAAGAACAGTGAGTTTATGTGTCAGATCTCCTTCTGACATTTTTTCGATCAAATTTTGGCTATCTCTTAAAGGTTTTAGACTTTTGGATAGAATGAAATAAATGATAAACCCAATCACGAATAATCCACTAAATGAAATGCCTAACATATAAAAGATAGTGGAGATTGCTTCTTTAGAAACTTCTTCATTTACGATTGCTACAAAGGATCTAAACCCATATTTTTTATTTGTGTGGACTATCATGGATTTATAAGCTCCGTCCATCACATACTTGATCGGAACTCCATCTTGCGCATTTGCGAATGATTTAGCGAAAGGAAGATCTTCCATTTTTTTTAATCTCATATTTTCGCTGATATGATTTAAGAAGGTCATCTTAGGAGTCAGAAGCCCTGGATAACCTGTTTTTCCAATTTTGATAGATTGAACGATATTATTAGTAAGATCTCCTATCCGAACAGAGAACACCAGAAATGCCTTGGAACCATCATTTAATTCAAATTCTCTAATATACAAAATTACAGGAGAACCATTTTGGGTAGAATTAGAAGGTTCGCTGAAAAAGAATGCCTTCTCCTTATTTGTATTTCGTATTTCATCTGCACCTGGGAGTTGAAATGCAGAAGTTAAGGGGACTATTGCACTACTTGCTAAACTTCCAGTTCCTACAGAATGAGAGAACCAATCTCCAGCTTCTTTCCAGACTGCTATCCCTTCGAACCTTTGGCTGGATCCTAAAAAATTAGCCAGGAAATTCTCAGCTTCTTTCCATCTTTTCTGAGAGACTAAGATTCCTAGGGTTTTGTTTCGAATAATAAGTTCTGCTTCTTCTTCCGTGTCCTCATAAATACCTTGGGTGAGAAGGTCCAAGGTTTGGGCCACATTCAACATTTGGTTGGTATATGCATTTTTTAGAGATTCATAATTGAGTTTGTAAACTACTAAAGAAACTCCGATCGCCAGAACGAGAACGATAGAAAAGAAGATCAATGCCAAGGTTCTGGTTAGATTGAGTTTAACCAAAGATTCTAAGGAAATAGAGCCGAATAGATCCGTTCTAGTTAAATTGTCTTTTAACCAGTCTGTGATCAGATAAAAATACACCGCACTCGCGAGTCCTCCGAATACGATTAAACCTAGTAGGATGGAATAATCCGTTTTGCTGATCGGCAAAAAGATCCCGAGTGAAACTACAAAGATCCCTCCTCCTATCCAGATCCTGACTAAAATGTCTAGCGCATGTATAACGGGAAGACGGAACACAGCCTTTTGAGCGCCCATGACTGTTTCTCTAGTCACTGCACCTTCTGCAAATTGTTTGGAATATTTTCGTAATGGTTTTAATTTATAAAAAGAAGAAAGTGAACTGGTGATAAGCCCTAGAACAAAGATCACTCCCATGACAAACCAAAGAGAATCCACTCCTGTCAGATCCAAGTCCATAAAATGGATGAGAAATACGATCGCGAATGGGGTTCCGATCAGATAACCTAAACCTTCTGTTAGGAACAGAAACCTTGCGGAGAATACGGAAATTTCTTTGTTTATGTTTTTCATGCGTGATCCTGGTTGATTTTTTTTCGACCTAGTATGATCTAAAAAAGTTTCTTTTAAAAAGCCAAGAGAACGAAACCTAAAATTTAGGAATACAAAATTGATATTTGATTCTTCTGAAAAGCGGATCGCTGTAGTAGGCGATATACACGGATTCTGGACTTGGGTCGATACAGAATACTTCTCCAAAAGTAATTATGATTCTGTGATATTCACTGGAGATCTTGGAAATGTTCGACCTGGAAGCGCAAATAAGATCGCTCAGTTGATCTCTAAAGTTCGGAAACCAAAGTATATCATTTTAGGAAATCATGATACTACTTCTATCCCTCAATTACTAATGGAGATCACGAACGCCTCACCTAACATAGGTTACTTAAGTCATATATTCCATCTACTTAGATACAAAAAGTTACTTAAGGATCTTGGGGATACTCACATCTGTCAGTACAATCTTTCAGAGGCCGGGCAGGGGATTTCAATTTTAGGATCTAGACCTCTTTCTATGGGAGGCAGATTTAATTTTCAGTTATTTATTAAATCTTTGTTTGGAATTTCTTCTTATGAAGAATCAGAGAAAAAGCTTCATGAATTGATCCAGGGCATTGACTTTCAAAAACAAGATCTGATCATTCTTGCACATAATGGTCCTTCTGGTCTTGGAGACAAAGCTTATGATATTTGGGGTTGCGATTTCAAAAAGGAAGAAGGGGACTTTGGAGATAAGGACCTAGGTAATTTTATCAGAACGATATCGAAGCAAGGTAAAAAACCAAAGGTAGTGATTGCAGGGCATATGCACCATTCTTCTCGAAAATTAAGAGTAAAGACTAGGATCTGGAAAAGAAAGGAAGAAGGTATACTTTATTTAAATCCAGCCAGGGTCCCTCGTATCTTCTCAGATAAGGAAGGAAATATATGGCATCATCATGTGGAGTTGACTAGAAAGAATGGGGTTTGGGATGCGGAAGCGAAATATTTGAAGAATGGAGTGGAGGAAATTTTCTCCCTCCCTGAATTTATAGAGAGGGAGAAAAATCGGGTAGAGCTAAAAGACTGAATTATTCTGAGAAAGAATCTAGCTTTTGTTTTACTTCTTCGTTTAAAGGTTGCTTTCTGTGGAAGTCGTTTAATAACTTGAGAGCCTCGTCTCTTTTTCCCATATCGGAATAGAGTTCCGAAAGTTCTACCACAGGGCGAGGGTCCATAGGGAACTTTTTGTGAAGATCCACATAAATTTCCTCTGCCTTGTCTCTTGCACCCTTCATCTTCAAAGAAGAAGCTTTTCCAAGAAGTGCAAAATAATCCTCACCTTCTGAAAGAATTCTATTAAAACATTCTAATGCTTTATCAAATTCTCCCATACCTCTTAAACTATCTGCATATCTATTAATGATAAGTTTGTTGTCAGGATCGAATTCCAAAATTCTTTCCCAGAACTCATTTGCTTTGCGGAAATCTTTTTTACCACGATAAGATTCTGCCAAACCGTATAACGCGAAGAAGTTCCTTGGATCCAAGTCCGCTGCTCTACGATAATAACGGATCGCTTCATCAAAGTCTTTGATCTTACGATAGCTATTACCGATCTCAGTTAGGATCTTGATATTATCCGGTTGGATAACTAAAAGTTTTTCCCACCAGCTGATCGCGTCTTTGTATCTTTGGCAGGCAAAGAATAAATGGCCCAAACCTACGATCACATACTGATCTTTAGGATTGATTTGTAATGCCTGCATATAATATACTTCGGATTCTTTGAAGTTTTTGAGTTTTCTATGAGCGTCCGCAACTCTACTTAAGATGGATGCGTCGGTGATGGTAATATGTCTGTATTCTTCTGCTACTTCGATGACCCGATTGAGTAGGTTCATTTCTCGATAGCAGTTCATAAGTCCCATTAGGGAGAACTTATTGGATGAATCTTCTTTGATACATCTGGTATAAAAATCCAGAGCCTGTCTGAATTCCTTTCGTTTAAAATGAAGGTCTCCCATTCCGACTAAACCGTAAGTATTACTCGGTTCTTTAGCCAGAAGTTCCTTCAATTTAGATTCGGCCTTGTCCCATTGTCTGCTATCCAGAAAACGGTAGGCTTCTTTCGCTAAACTTTTGATTTGAGCAAAATGTGAATCTTCTTCTTCCTTTCCTGCTTGGGGTTTTTCAATAGGCTCGTTCATAGGACCGAAGTTCCTTTTTAAATTTAGAAAGAAGATCAGGGAGATTCTTCATTCAATTTTTTATTTAATATTACTTTGACGGATGAGTAAAGGTTTTCCTTGGTACTAAATCCGTAAAGAAAATTTGAAATTAGAAAAAAAGAGAGAAATCCGGGTTTGCAGTGCATAAAATAATACGAAAGTTATAGTCCATTCTTCCTTCTTGACAGGGTCCTTACTTCACATGGAATGGATTCAGACGAGGGAAAGATGCCGAAAACCGAAGCAAAAATCTCCGGTGCCCGCTTGATGGTCGAACTCCTGGAAGAATACGGAGTGGATATCGTCTTCGGATATCCTGGCGGAGCAATTCTGCCATTTTACGACGAATTATATAAAAGTACTAAAATAAAACATATCCTAGTCCGCCATGAACAAGGTGCGATCCATATGGCAGAAGGGTACGCTCGTTCTACTGGTAAGCTTGGAGTATGTATCGCTACTTCTGGTCCTGGTGCAACGAACCTTGTGACAGGACTTACGGATGCAAAATTAGACTCGGTTCCTATTCTTGCAATCACAGGACAGGTGGCAACCAATGCAATTGGAACAGATGCTTTCCAAGAAGCTGATATTTATGGGATCACTATCCCGATCACAAAGTACAATGCACTCATCAAGTCTGCAGATGATATCGCTAGACATTTCCAAGAGGCGACCTTAGTCGCTTTAGGCGGAAGACCTGGTCCTGTTCTTTTGGATTTTCCTAAGGATGTTCAAACTGAGCTAACATCTATTCGTAAAGTAGATAAACTTAAAATAGATTCTAGACATTATCAAAAACCTCCGATCGGTGGAGATCTGGATTCTTTCGCGGCAGCATTGAATAAAGCAAAACGCCCTCTTCTTTATGTGGGAGGAGGAGCGATCAATGCAAATGCTTCTAAGGAGATCAGGGAGTTGGCGGAGAAGGGAAATATCCCGGTTACCACAACTCTTATGGGGATCGGAGCTTTTCCTGGTACTCACCAACTTTCAGTTGGAATGCTCGGGATGCACGGAACTGCTTATGCAAACAAGGCTGTATTAGAATGTGATTATATTCTAAACTTAGGAGCTAGGTTTGATGACCGAGTTGCTAAGCCAGGTGAATTTGCGGAGAATGCTGTACGTGCTCATATCGATATAGACACTGCAGAATTTAATAAAAGGGTTTCTGTAGATTATCTTCTGCACGGAGACCTGAAAGAAGTCCTAAAGGCTCTTATCCCAAAAGTGAATAAGGTAGATCGCCCAGAATGGGTTGGATTCTTAGATACATTAAAGAAAAACCATCCATTAGAATTTGATGATTCTACAGATACCATCAAACCGCAAGGGTTCCTACAGAAATTGTACGAAAAAAGTAAGGGAAAGGCAATTGTTTCCACAGACGTGGGGCAACACCAGATGTGGGCCGCTCAGTACTATCTTTTTGAAGAAGCGAACCGCTGGCTTACTTCCGGAGGACTTGGCACCATGGGTTATGGTCTTCCTGCAGCCATAGGAGCTAAATTCGGAAATCCTAATAAAACAGTGATCTGCGTTTCAGGCGACGGCTCCATCCAGATGAATATCCAGGAATTGGCGACCATCGCGATGTATAAGAAAGGGGTTAAGATCCTGATCTTTAATAATAACTTCTTGGGAATGGTCCGCCAATGGCAGGAACTATTCTATGAAGAAAGATTCTCTGAGTCTGAATGGAATTATAATCCGGATTTTGTAAAATTAGGAGAGGCTTATTCCATAAAAGGATTAAGAATTGCTAATAAATCTGAGATCGATAAGGCTCTGGAGTTTTTCTTAGAAGATGATGATGCAAGGATCCTAGAAGTTATGATCCCTGCAGAAGAAAAAGTATTCCCTATGATCCCTGCGGGCAAATCCCAAAAAGACATGATCGAATTTTCCGACACAGTTCGGGCCGGTAAAAAATGAAACATATACTGAAAATTTTAGTAAACAATCATCCGGGTGTAATGAGCCATGTGTCCGGTCTATTTACTAGAAGAAGTTATAATATAGATTCCATCGCGGTAGGTGTTACCCAGGATTCTGAAATTTCGAATATGGTAATCGTTGTAAAGGGAGATGATTCCGTAGTAGAGCAAGTAAAACGCCAACTTCTGAAATTACCTGATGTGATCGATGTAGAAGATCTTGCGTATCATGACTGTATCAGCAGAGAGCTAGTGCTAGTTGTGGTTAAGGTAGAAGATTCAAATCGTACTGAGATCATATCTATCTGCGAAGTTTTCCAAGCAAAGATTGCGGACCTGACCAAGACCACAATGACCATAGAATTTTCCGGAAATACCAGACAGGTGGAACATTTTATGGAAATGATGCAGAAGTATGGAATCCAAGAGATCGCCCGTACTGGCCAGATCGCTTTAAAATACAGATCTACCTGATCCTACATAGAAATAGCGAATTTTCATGACTGGATCTATTGTTACAAAATTATTACAATTAGGTTACAGATAAAATTGACTTTGGAAATTAATTTCCAAGTAAAAGCGAACGATTATTCGAAATAAAACAGTCCAGTCTTCGGATTGTTTTTCTTTTTTACAATTTCGTATCGAGAAGAATTTTTTTTGTTCCATATTTGCGGTTTCCCTATTCTAATTCCCTCCTATGAGTATCAGGGCCCGAATTTCATTATATCTTTCCTTAGTTTTATTTTTAGGTTTTGCAGTGCTAACTGCGATCAATTCGGTGATCTCTTATCGCAGTTTGCATACTGAGATCGAGTCAGGTTCTGCGTTAAGTGCAGAACGATACACTTTTGAAGTGAAGGATTATCTGGATTCTGCTATGGGAATGACCAGAGGTTTCCGTATGCTTCTCATCTTCTCCAATCCTAAAAGAGAAGAAGTGACCAATACGTTATTGGAGATCCTACATCGAAATCCGAAATGGTTTGGAATGTGGGTGGTCTATGAGCCGAATGCATTTGATGGTCAGGATGCTCAGTACAAAAATAAGAAAGGCCACGATTCAACCGGAAGATTTGTCACTTATGTTCATTCAGTAAAATCAGTAACAGACGCAGTTATAGAACCTTCCACAAATTATGAAGCCACGGATGGAAGTGGTGATTTTTATCAGATCCCTAAAAAGACAATGGAGCCTTTCGTAACGGATCCTTATTCTTATAGTGCAGGTGGAAAACAAGTACAGATGATCTCTCTTTGTGTTCCTGTAAGTAATGCAGGAAAATTTTGGGGAGTACTTGGAATGGACATCACTACTGCTCAATTACAAGAGACCATGGGAAGTATAAAACCGTTTCGTGGTTTAGGATATCTTGCTCTTATTTCTCCTAAAGGAATTTATGCTGCGAATGGTGGTGATCCTAGTTTGGTAGGTAAAGTTATTCCTGACGCAGAAGAATTAAAACTGGTCCAGTCAAAATCGGAAGAACATGAACGTTTTACGTATGAGTCTGATGGCAATACTCATCATTTCTTTCCATTCAAGATTGGTAAAGGACAGAAACAGTGGGTAATGCAAATTAGCATTCCGAATTCAATTTTTGTAAAAGAACTGCTTACCGTACTTCTACAGAATGCTATCTCTTCCTTACTCATAGTGAGCATGATAGTTGTAGTTCTTCATTTTATATTCCAAAAATTGATCTCTGCCGGATTATTAAAGGCGATTGGATTTTCAGAAGAAATTGCAAAGGGAAATTTACTCGCTTCTTCGGACTATCATCGTCAGGACGAGATAGGTGCATTATTAGCTGCGATGAATACGATGAGAGAACATCTATTCGGAGTTGTAAAAGAGATTGGATCTTCTACCAACAAGTTAGCGGGAACAGCTGAGAAGATGGCTGTTTCTTCTCGGAATTTCTCAGACGTTGCACAAACTCAAGCTTCTGCTGCAGAAGAATGTTCTGCGGCAGTAGAGGAATTGGCTGCTTCTGCCCAAAACGTTGGTAAGTCAATGCAAAGGGCAGTCTCCAGTATGAGAGAGATTGACGGTAACGTAATTTTATTAAAAGAGCAGATTGCAAGTATCAATGCTGAGATGCAAAGTCTTGTAAGCTTGGCCGCTTCTTCCAAAGACGAGGCTGTGACTGGAGAATCTGCTATGAGCACTTCTAACCGAGCGATGGGCGCGATCGGTGATAGTGCATCTCGGATTAACGAGATACTTTCTTTGATCACCGAAATTTCTGAAAAAACGAACCTTCTCGCATTAAATGCAGCGATTGAAGCAGCAAGAGCGGGAGAAGCAGGAAAAGGATTTGCGGTAGTCGCAGAAGAGATCGGAAAACTAGCCTCCCAAACTTCCAGCTCTGTCCAGGAGATTGGTGGACTCGTAAATTCTACCAATACCGCAGTTTTAGACGGAAACAAAAAAATGGGAGAAGCGTCTCAGATACTACAAAGGATCAAAGAAAGGGTGGATGAATTCGATAAATCCGCAAAAGCAGTTTTGAGTTCTGTTAAAACCCAGGAATCCAATACAAAAGAGATCGCAGAAAGTGCGAATTCTTTGATGACCTTCAGCTTACAAATAGAAGAAGCAGTGTCTGAACAAAGGAGAGCTACAGAAGAGATCACTAAAACCATCGTAAATATCTCTGAAGGGACACAGGAGATTGCGAGTGGTGCGGATGATCTCACTTCATTCTCCGGAGATATGCATGGCCAGTCTGAGCAATTGTCCAATCTGATTGGAAAATTCAAAGTTAGCTAATCTTGCTAGATATGTCTCACTGTGAGAAAGTCGCAATTTTGAATCGCGGCTTTCTGAATGAGCTGTTTTAATTTGTAAAAAAGCGTTCCAAAATTTCTTTCCAATTACAAAATGGAGCACTTATGAGTATTCGGCTCCGAATTTCTTTATATATTTCCATCGTTCTATTTATCGCATTTTCCCTGCTTGCGGCATATAATTCTTATTCTTCTTACCAGAACCTGAGGGAAGAAGTGGAACAAAGTTCCGATGTCACAGCGGAAAGATGGACCTACGAAATTATGGAAGAGTTGAATACTCTCATGGGTTTGATCCGTGGTTTTCGTTTTCCTTTGATCTACGCTTCTCCTCAGAGAGAGCAGGTGATCCAAACCTTGCAGGAAATTATGAAACGTAACCAAGACTATTTCGGTATGTGGCTTTGTTATGAACCGAATGCGTACGACGGTAAGGATGTTTTATATAAAAATAGACCTGGGCATGACGGATCTGGTCGTTTTATTCCATATTTGAATCGTGCTCGTGCCAAGGACGTTATAGATCTAGAAGCTTTAAGAGATTATAATAATACGGATGGGACTGGGGACTTTTATCAAGTAACTAAGAAGACCGATAAACCTACAGTCGTTGGTCCTTACCATTATACAGTGAGTGGTAAAAGTATTTTAATGATCTCTCTTGTAGTTCCTATCAGTGTGCCTGGCCATTTTTATGGTGCGGCAGGTATGGACATAGACTTAAAAAATCTACAAGAGAGAATAGGGAATAAAAAACCTTTTAGGAACACTGGACATATTGCTCTTATCTCTCCTGCAGGTTTGTATGCGATCAATGGGGAAAATCCTGAATTATTAGGCAAAAAGATCACAGATGAGAATGAATTAAAACAATATTTAGAAAATGTAAAAGAAGGAAAAAGATTCGTATACGAGTCAGGCGGAAACACTGCTTATTATTTTCCATTCCATATAGGTAAAGATCCTAAATTTTGGACCCTGATGGTAAGTATTCCAAATTCAGTATATTATAAAAGTATTGGAGAGATTATTCTAAAAGCAGCTCTATCTTCTTTTTTGATCTTGATTGTAGTGCTACTTTCTTTAAATTTAATATTTGATCGACTCGTAAGTTCCGGTCTTTTGAAAGCGATTGGTTTCTCGGATGAGATCGCTAAAGGAAATCTGACAGTTAAGAATGATTATCCTGTAAAAGATGAGATAGGTACTTTATTTGTCTCCATGGACCAGATGAGAGAAAATCTTCTAAACGTGGTCAAGGAGATGCGATCTTCTTCTGAAAAATTGAGTTCTAAATCGGAAGAAATGGCTATTTCTTCCAGAAACTTCGCGGATATTGCCCAGACCCAAGCTTCTGCAGCAGAAGAATCTTCCGCGGCTGTGGAGGAATTGGCTGCTTCTGCTCAAAACGTGGGTAAGTCCATGGAAAAAGCTGTGGATAATACCAAAGAGATTGATGGCAACTCAATGCGTTTAAAAGAGCAGATCATAAGCATTAATCAAGAGATGCAGGGTCTCGTTAATCTTGCTGTAGAATCCAAAAGGCAAGCAGTGACGGGTGAAAACGCAATGTTTGCTTCCACAAATGCGATGGGTGAAATAGGAGAAAGTGCTTCTCGAATTACAGAAATCTTATCTATCATCACTGAAATTTCTGAAAAAACAAATCTTCTCGCATTAAATGCTGCTATTGAAGCGGCTAGAGCCGGAGAAGCGGGAAAAGGTTTCGCAGTAGTTGCAGAAGAGATCGGAAAACTTGCTTCTCAAACATCTAGTTCAGTACAAGAGATAGGTGAACTTGTAGAATCCACAAATGATGCTGTGATGAATGGTAACTCTAAAGTGGAAGAAGCTTCTCAAATATTAAAAAAATTGAAACAAAGTGTGAATGAGTTTGAGATTTCTGCGAATAAGGTTTTGGCTTCTGTGAAAGACCAAGAATCAAATACAAGTCGTATCCAAACTAGTTCCAATACTTTGACTTCTTTCAGTATGCAGATAGAAGAAGCAGTTATCGAACAGAAAAACGCTACGAATGAGATCACTAAAACAATTATCAGTATTTCGGAAGGAACTCAGGAGATTGCCGGTGGAGCGGATGATCTTACTACATTCTCCGGTGAAACCCAAATGTTAGCGGAACAACTTTCTAAATTGATCGAAAAGTTTAAAGTGGATTGATTTCTTCCTGATCAGCCAGATCTAAAATTTCTGAATCCAAAAATAAAACCGAACGGGGATCCCATTGGAAGATTGTGCCATCCAAGGTACATTTTCCTTCGGAAACTTTTTGTTTCAATTTAGAGAGTATGTTGTCCTTTTTATCTGGGAAATAATTCCAAAAATCTTTTAGATCTATAGGAAGAAATACTCTAAAAAGAGAAATTAAGATCTCTTCAAATGGATCTGAGGTTTCGTAGGAGTAAGGATTTTTTCCTGTACCGCCAATATAAGCAGAAGTATTTCTAGGATTAGAATATCTTCCTGATGGTAAAAATCCATGGGCTCCAGGACCTATCCCCAAATAATATTCGTAGGTCCAATATTTCATATTATGACGAGAGTAAAGTCCAGGTTTAGAATAATTGGAAACTTCATACTGTATAAAACCCTTGGATCTTAAAAACCCAGGTAGATCTTCTAAAATTTTCTCCTGAACTTCTTCGGAAGGTGGTGGGGCAGTTCCCGCAGAAACTTTTCTACTATATTCTGTTCCTTTTTCTACAGTGAGTGCATAAATGCTAATATGAGAAACTCCGGAGGCTAAAACAGAATTTGCATCTTCATAAAATTCTTTTTCCGTTTGTCCTGGAACCCCGAACATTAGATCCGCTCCATAGTTTTTTATTTTAGAAGTTTGTAATGCTTCCAAGGTCCTCGTATAAGTTTCTGGATCAAAATATCTGTCTAAAAATTTTAGATTTTTGGGTAGAAAGGATTGAATCCCAACATGAATTCTATTGATCCCCGCATCATACAATCCTTGCAGATATTCTGGGGTTACATCTTCAGGATTACATTCTAATGTGATCTCCGAATCCGGAGAAAGATTTAGATTCTCCTTTAAAAATTTTATAAAATCCGCGTATCGTGAGTAGGAGGCTTTGGAAGGAGTCCCTCCTCCGAAAAACAAACTATCAAAAACAAGGTCGCGATAATTTGGGAAATTTTTGAGCCTTAGTAAAACTTCTTCTTTATATTTGGAAAATAGATTTTCTTCCAAGGGAGAAGGTTCTAGTCCAATACCTTCCGAATAAAAATCACAATAGCTACATTTGTGAACACAAAATGGATAATGTACATAGATTCCCGGTCTGTTTGTTTTTTGTATGACCGGGAGTCTTGTTTCCAATTTATTTTGTATTCTTGCCTACCGAATTTTCTTCCGTTTCTGTAGACGCAGAAGATTTTTTAGGATTCGGTTTTAAGATCAGATCTACAAGAGGAACTTCATTTTTTCTGTCCAACACAGAATACAATAATGCTTTTTTGGATTCAGGAGTCGGGGAGAAAGAAAATAAGATTTTGAGATTTGGAGAATCCGGTAAATCCAAGAATGGAGTTCCGTAATGCAGGCATACAATTTCTGCTTCCGGAAATTTTTGAGCAAGAGACGCCGCTAAATCCAATTCAGTTTGAGTGAATGAATTTAGGACTGCGCGTTTTGCTTCTTTCTTTTCTAATTTTTTGCGCAGACTTGCTAAATCGGAATTAGAAATGGAACGAGATCTTAGTTCGGAGAGAAATTCTTCTCCTTTTAAATAAAACACTGTGTTCTCAATGTTTGCGCTTTCAGGAAGGAAAGTTTTAGGAAAAGAAACAATTGCCTTTCTGCTTACATCTCTATTAAGAGTGTCTTGGTAATATTGAGAGAATAAATTTTCTCTATTCTGATCCTGTTCTGCAAAATGATTTTTTAATACTTCAGGAAGCTCTTTGGGAAAAATAGAATTTGCTCTGCCGTTTTTAGGACCTTCTGCAAACTCGGTAATGATCCCGTATTTTAGTTTATAATAAATTTGTCTTTTGACTGCTTCTTTTAAAAGATCTTTTCCTTCTCTGACTAAAGTTCCTTTTTTGTAAGCATTTAAGATCTGGTCTCTCATAGATTGAGTGGTCGGACCCCAGCTAGTCATAAGAATAATATCAGCACCTGCAATTAAAGCTAAAACTCCCGGATCTTCTTTTTGGTAGTGTTCGTCTATTGCGTCCATTTCCATTGCATCAGTAATGATCAATCCTTGGTATTGGAATTCTTTACGAAGTAGATCTCCTAAAATTCTAGAAGAGAGTGTAGCTGGAAAATTCGGATCAATCTTTGGATACACAATATGAGCACTCATGATCGCATCGGCACCATTTTGGATTGCAGTTTGGAATGGAATGAGCTCGAAACTTTTTAGCTCTTCCAATGTTTTTTCTATTTTGGGAAGACCTAAATGGCTATCTACATTGGTGTCTCCATGTCCCGGAAAATGTTTGATTACGGGAATGGAACCGCCAAGTCTTGCTCCTTCTTCATAGGAAACTCCTGCGTTTAATACAGTTTCTAGATTACTTCCTAGAGATCTTGTATTGATAACCGGATTGAATGGATTATTGTTTATATCCATATCAGGAGCGAATAAAAAGTTCAGTCCAAGTTTTCTCAGTTGGTAAGAAGTGACAAAGCCAACTTTTTTAGCCATGTCCTTATCCTTGGTTTGGCCGAGTGCCATTGCTCCAGGAAATTGAGTTACTCCATCTTTGACTCGGATCACTCTTCCACCTTCCTGGTCTACAGAGATGAGTAATGGTAATCCAGTATTTTCTAATGCACTTGTTTGCAGGTTTTGGTTCAAAGATTTGATCTCTGATTTGGAGCCTAGGTTTCTTCCGAATAAGATGACTCCACCTGGTTTGATCGTCTCAATTTCTTTTTTAGCGATCGGATCTAAAACAGTTCCAGGGATTGCAACATGGATTACCTGTCCTACTAATTCTTCCGGACTGAGTTTAGAAGTAATCTCCTCAGCTTGACGAAGCATTCCTTCTTGGATTTCCTGGGCTTGGAGTTCACTTCTGAATTGGCCCAACCAAAAGTATAAGAAGAGTAAGAAAGCGGCGGTAATGCCTGCGACTAAAAACCGTTTGAACATACTTACTAGATCCCAATCGGTTGCGTATTCGTAAAGCAGAACTTGAAGCGCCCAGTTTTTGGGACCTTGCTTGGATGAGTGGGGTCGGATTGAAGATAGGAGAAAAAATGAGCCGTTTAGCGTATTATGGATTTTTTAGTATTATAGTACTCTTTTCTTTTATTGCCTCTTGTAATAAAGAAGGATCCGAACAAGAACCAAAGGGCTCTCCTAAGATGGAAACAAAAACAAACGGCAAAAAGATCTTATTCTTCGGAGACAGTTTAACTGCTGGTTACGGATTGAATGGACCTGAAGAATCTTTTGCTCATTTAGCCTTTTTAGAACTCCAAAAAAAATATCCGGATCTAGGATATGTAAACGCAGGTGTGAGCGGAGATACTACTTCTGGCGGGCTTGCAAGACTAGATTGGGTTTTAAATACAAAATATGATGTATTTGTTTTGGAACTTGGGGCAAACGATTCTTTGAGAGGACTTCCTACAAAGATGACAGAGGAAAATCTAACAAGGATCATCCGAGAGGCACGGGTTAAATATCCTTCTATTAAAATTCTATTAATTGGGATGAGAACACTCCCGAATATGGGTCCCCAATACGCAAAAGAATTCGCGGCTCTCTTTCCTCGGGTTGCTAAGAAAGAAAAGACAGAGTTTATGCCATTCTTGCTGGAAGGAGTTGCTGGAGACAGAAGGTTAAACCAAGACGATGGGATCCATCCTACTGCAGAAGGCCATAAGATACTCTCCAAACATCTGGTCCCTTACTTGAACAAACTATTGAAATAGTTCGATCATCCAATTATATAAACTGCTTCTAATATCGTAAATGCTTGCTTTCTAATTTCAGATAGGAGATAACTCCTTCCTGGGACAGGGGCAGGAAATGGTACGCCAACATTATAGATCATGTACTTTATGCGAAGCTATGTGCGGACTCAGACTAGAGATTGAGGACGAAGTCGTCGTCGCAGTAAGAGGGGATAAGGACGATAAGTTTAGTAGAGGCCATCTATGTGCCAAAGGTCCTGAACTTAAAAATTTATACGAAGATCCGGATAGACTTAAATTTCCTTTAAAACGCACCGAGAATGGTTGGGAGAAGGTAGACTGGGTCACCGCTCTCAGCGATATCGCTACAAAACTTGTAGAGATACAAAATAAATACGGAAACGATTCAATCGCAGTTTATAGTGGAAACCCAAGTGTTCATAATTACGGTTCCATGTTATTCGGCCAAAGATTTATAGGAAGATTAAGAACTAAAAATAATTATTCTGCAACTTCTGTAGACCAACTTCCTCATCAATTACTTTCTTATTGGATGTTCGGTCACCAACTACTTGTCCCAATTCCTGATATAGATAGAACGAATTTCTTTTTGATCCTAGGCGGAAACCCATTTGCATCTAACGGAAGTTTAATGACTGTTCCGGATGTGAAAAAGAGATTAAAAGAGATCCAGGAAAGGGGAGGAAAATACGTAGTAATCGATCCAAGAAAGACTGAGACTGCAGTTCATGCTGATGAGCATCATTTCATTCTGCCGGGAACGGATGCATTCTTCTTGCTCTCTATTATAGATGTATTATTTAAGAAAAACTTAACAAAGAAGAATTCTTTAATTAAAGAAGAAGAATTACTAAAATTGAAATCTATTGCTGCTCAGTATCCTGCAAATGAAACAGAAAAACTGACTGGCATCTCTACTGAAATCGTTGAGAGAATTGCATTGGAATTTTCTAAAGCGAATGGTGCAGTATGTTATGGTCGTGTAGGAGTTTCTACCCAAGCATTCGGTGCGCTTTGCCAATGGCTTATCAATTCTATCAATTGTATTACTGGAAATATGGATTCAGTAGGAGGTGCAATGTTCACACTTCCTGCAGTAGACATGATCGATCCAAAAGGAGTGATGAAAAGTTCTCCTGGAAGTTTTCATACGTATGGATCAAGAGTTAGGGACTTACCGGAATTTAATGAAGAATTACCGGTCGCTGCACTTGCAGAAGAAATTTTAACTCCAGGGCAAGGTCAGGTTAAGGCGCTTGTTACTTCTGCAGGAAATCCTTTATTATCGACTCCAAACGGTTCTCAATTGGAGAAAGCGGTTTCTAGTTTGGAATTTATGGTAAGCGTGGACTTTTATCTGAATGAGACTACGAAACATGCACATTATATTCTTCCTCCAAGTTCTGCTTTGGAACATGATCATTATGATTTAGTGTTTAATGTTTTTGCTGTAAGAAATACTGTCAGATATAACCAGCCTGCATTTGAACCTGAAGCAGGAATGTTGCACGATTGGGAAATTTTTTCGGACCTAACCAAAAGAATAGAACTTTTGAAATCTGAAAAACCTCTTCCTAAAGATTTGATTAAAACTAAGATCACTCCTTCTGCCATTATCGATCATGCTTTGAAATCGGGACCTTATGGAGAAAAATCAGGATCTTCCTTTGGGATGAGTTTAGAACTTCTAAAAAACAGTCCGCATGGAGTAGATCTTGGAGCGTTGAAACCTTGCTTTCCGGATAGACTTTGGACGGAAGATAAGATGATCACACTCGTGCCAAAGGAAGTAGTTTCAGATCTAGATCGATTGGCAAAATACGGACAGAAACTTCTATCAGATAAACAGGGGAATGGTTCCTTCTTATTGATAGGAAGAAGACATTTGAGAAATAATAATTCATGGATGCATAATCTTCCAAAACTTATGACTGGAAAAGATAGATGTACACTCATGATCCATCCAGAAGATGCAATCGCTCTTGGTATCAAAGAAGAAGAAGAAGTTTTTGTAGAATCCAGAGTAGGTAAGATCGGATTACCTGCTGAAATTACAGATGAGATAATGAGGGGAGTGGTGAGTATTCCTCACGGATTTGGTCATGCAAAAGAAGGAGTTTCTCTCCAAGTCGCCTCCAAGTTTGCTGGTTCCAGTATTAACGATCTTACTGATGATCAAGTTTTGGATGAACTTTCCGGAAATGCAGCATTTAGCGGTATTCCGGTTTTCTTAAGTAAAAAATCCGCTTAAATTTTGAGTAAATCCGCCCGGGAATCTAGGCGGATTTAAAATTAGTTTTTGTCGTAAGCTTCTTGCAGTTTAGATATTTCTATCTTATACATTTGTAACATTGCCTGAGTTACTCTCTGTGCCTTCTCTTGGTTTTTATCATATAGATATTTTTCCAGGATAGGGGGAATGATCTGCCAGGATAGGCCAAACTTATCTTTTACCCAACCACAAGGTTGTTTGCTCCCACCCGCAGAAAGTTTTTCATACAGATCATCTATCTCTGCCTGGGTTTCTGCACTGATATAAATAGAGAACGCCTCAGTAAATTTGAAATGAGGTCCTCCTGTGAAGGCCAAAAACTTTTGACCTTCTATCTCAAATTTGGCGGAAGCCATTCCCCCACCTAATTTTGTAAGATTTTCTATTTTCATATTTTTGAATATACTAGAATAGAATTGAAGAGCTTCTTCTAAACCCTGATCGAACATTAAGAATGGAATTGCCTTTTGCATATTACTACCCTTTACGTTTTAGTAAGATGATTCCACCCAGCCAAGAAAGAGGGATGGAAATTACGATCAGTCCAATCGAATACCAAGCTGGACCTTGGTCTCCCATTTGAATATGGCCCAAAGTGCTTGCGATCGTGCCGATTACACCTAATGTGATCACGTGTCCAATCGGACTATGTGGAGAAAGTTTTGCAGTGAAAAATCCTCCTAAGATCGCAAGAGCTAATCGGTAGGAGATTGCGAGAATGAATAAACTATCAGACATTCTTTCTCCCATTGGTGGATAACAATTAGTAATATGTAATACTGCGTCTATAGCTAAAGCAGGTATAACATTGATCAAGATACCGGTAAATACGGCTCCAATACTTTTTAAAATCGATTTTGTTTTTGTATTCATGATTAATTTTTCCCTTTTGCTGTTTCAGCAAGAGTATTCAGTAAAGTTTCCAGACGATTATAACTTTGAGAAGCTCCACCTTCCATTGGAGATTTGACCACCGTATCTCTTCCTTCTTTGGTTTCGTACAGAATATTGATCGTAATAAATGTTTTTCCAGAAACTTCTGCAAATGTAGTCGTGAGTAAAGCTTCTCCAGGATACCAAGCTTCGTCAAAAGATTCAGTCTGAACTAATTTGTCTGGTCCTGAAATTTCTTTATAAGTTCCTCCTGCTCCCATTGTAGATCCGTCTTTTAGATATTTCCAAACATATCTATATTTTCCGCCGACTTTCAAATCTACAGTGCAAACATCTAGGCTCCATCCATCAGGGCCATATAACCAACGTTTGATTAATTCAGGTTTTGTAAAACAGTCGAATACCAAATCCTTCCCCGCATTAAACTCACGGGTCATTACGATTTCCCTGTCTCCTTTAGCTTCTACCTTTAAGGTTCCAACAAAGCTGCTCATTCTATTCTCCTTTTTTATTCTTACGTTTGGGGGAAGGTTGTTTAGAAAGTTTTAATTCTTCAATAAGTGAATCCAATTGATTGAATCTTCCTTCCCAGAATTTTTTATAATTTTCCAGCCATTCAGTAGCTTCTTCCAATGGTTTGGCTTCTAATTTGCGTAATCTTTTCTGAGCATCCTTGATGCCTGAAATTAAACCTGCTCTTTCCAAAACCTTTAAATGTTTAGAAATTGCTGGTTGGCTCATGGAAAATGGTTTTGCCAAATCCATTACGGAAACCTCTCCATTCGCTAAACGTGCCAGGATTGCCCTTCTGGTGGGGTCTGAGAGGGCTGCAAATGTTGCATCCAATCGAGCAGACTGATTAAGTGCATGATTCATATTTTATATAACCATATGGTTATATATTTGAAATAAGCAAGCACTTTTTTAAGAAATTATTTCCTAAGCTGTTTGTAGTTAAGAATGTGACAAAGAGGAATTATGGAGCAGATCTCAGTTCATATCTTAGCATTTAACGAAGTAGAAGTTTTGGATCTTTCTGGTCCTTACGAAGTATTTTCAATCACTGAAAATGAAAATAAGGAGAAATTATTCAAAGTTTCAATCGTTGCGGAGAAGAAGGAGCTCCTACACGCAAGAAATAGATTTCCGGTTTTTCCCCATCTTACTTTGGAAGAGGCAGGCGTTCCGGATATTTTAATTATCCCTGGAGGATACGGAGCAGAAGAGATCGAGATCCATAATAAGAAACTTCTTAATTGGATCAAAGAAATGGAACCTAAGGTAAAAATTTTAGCTTCTATCTGCACTGGTGCGTTCTTACTTGCAGAGGCAGGAATCCTAGATGATATGGAAGTCACCACTCATTGGATGGACCAAGAAACTTTACGCAAAAATTATCCTAAGATCAAAAGTGTCGTTCATGAAAAATTTATAGATCATGGACATATTCTAACTTCCGGCGGAGTTTCCAGAGGGATTTTAATGTCCTTACATCTGGTAGAAAAGTTAGTAGGTAGAAAGATCGCTGAGTTTACTGCGAGAAGAATGGAATTCGATTCTTACTCTTAAAGAATTTCTTGTAATGCCAAAATTTTTCTTCCGCCTTGCAGAGAATATGCAGTGAGTCCCGCTTCTTTTAAAATTTTTGCAGCTTTTTTGGAGCGGATACCAGATTCACAAATCGTAATATAGATTTTTTCTTTCGAAAGACTGAGCGCCGTATCGATAGAAAGTTCAGAAAGGGGGGAAAATATGGAATTACCAATTGGAGTTTCTTTTCTTTCTTCCGATTCTCTTACATCTAATAGAATGTATTTTGGATCTTTCTTCCATTCTTTCCAATCTTTTAGATCAATCTCATCTTTAAAAATTTCTTCTATTTTACCTGAACCGCATTCAGTACAATTTGGGTCTGCTTCCAGAAAAGTTTCATAAAGAAGAGGAGATTCCCATTCTAATTGGAATGTAGAGTGGGTAGGGGATTTTTCAGGAAAGAGAAGGTATTGGATCGCAAATGATGCTTGGTATAAGCCTGCAATTGCAGTTTGTACTCCTAAAACTCCTCCATCTTCGCAGGAGAGAAGTTCGGAACCTTCTAAATTTGGATACAAACATTTATAACAAGGCTTTCCATGAGGGGAGAAGATCGCAATTTGTGCGCTTGTCCTAAAAACGGAAGCGGTAACAAGTGGCCTAAAATTTTGGATACAGAATCGGTTGATCGTGTATTTAGCTTGGATCTGGTCTGTACAATCCAAAACTATATCCCAATTTTTGAATATACTTGGATCTATTCTTTCGGAGAAAATTTCGGTGAATGTTTCTAATTGAATTCCTGGAACTCTGGCTTGTATATATTCTTTGGTACTATCTGTCTTTTTTCTACCGATATCAGAAAGGGTGAAAGCAGTTTGTCTATGAATGTTACTTAATTCAACAGTATCAAAATCCCAAAGGCCAATCCTTCCTACTCCTGCAGTTGCTAAATGTAAAGAAGCAGGGGAGCCTAAACCTCCGAGACCGATCACCAATGCTGATTTTTGGAGAAGTCCATTTTGACCCGATTCTCCTAAAAACGGTAGTTTAGTTTGTCTGGAAAAATACTTTTTCTGTTCCGGACTCATCTTAGGAAAGCATCTTATATTTTCTTGTGCCCGACAAGACTTTTTAATTGGCTTTCATAAGTGTTCGGGTATGATAAGCTTGGACATCGTGGATGCGTACGGTCGAAAATTCGAAGTGCTTAGAGTGAGTGTTACCTCCTCTTGCGGATTCGGCTGTGTTTACTGTGCCCCTGGTACTGCGCTAAATGGAGAAGGAACAAATGGTTCTTTCTTAAGCGCGGAACTTCTTCGCAAAAATATATATCTTCTTTCTCGTAAGATTTTTATCAAAGAAGTTCATTTAACAGGTGGGGAACCAACTCTTCATAAAGATCTTCCTCGGCTCGTTCAGGTTGCTAAAGAGGAGAAGGTCCCGAACATCGCACTTACCTCAAATGGATTTTTTAGAGATGGTCTTATCCGAGATCTAAAACTCGCTGGTCTGGATAGAATGAACTTCTCTTTGGATTCACTTTCCCAAGAATCCTTTTCTTTGATCTCTGGAAAAAATCTTCCAGTAATTCGTTTATTAAATAGGATAGAAGAAGCCATCCAAGAAGGACTCGAAGTTAAACTAAATTGTACTGTATTAAAAGGTTATAATGAAGAGCAGATCCGACCTATTCTTCGTTGGGCTGGTGAAAGAAATCTTCCGATCCGCTATTTAGAATTAATGAAGATGGGACCCCTGAGAGAAAAACATTCAGAGTTATTTTTCTCCGCTGCAAAAATGAAAGAAGAGTTGAGCCAGGAATTTGATTTTGAATCTGAGGTCACTCCCATTGAATCCACTGCAAAATATTATCGCACTGCAGAAAATTATAGATTCGGGATCATTGCAAATCATACGGAACCTTTCTGCGATGGTTGTAATCGTCTTAGGATGGATCATCTCGGAAAAATTTATGGCTGTTTAAGTGATTTCCGATCTTTCCCGGTTTCGGAAGATGAATCAGAATTACAGAATTCCTTAGACCTCGCAATGAAAACCAAAAAAAACGAGTTTACCGGAAGTGAACTTTCTATGAAATATATAGGCGGATAAGATGGATATTCAACTTTTGTTTTTCGCTGCTATTAAAGATCATTTTCCGGATCTAAAAAAAATAGAAGTCTCAGAGGGAGATTCTATTATCCATCTTCGCGAAATGCTTACTCATAAAAGTCCAAGCTCAGAATCTATTTTAAAAGTTAGTAGATTTGCAGTGAACCAAGTAATCGTAAGTGACGATTTTGTTTTAAGGGAAGGTTCTGTAGTAGCAGTACTTCCTCCTTCTAGCGGCGGTTGATATGTCAGTATTAGAAACTTCTTCACATATTTCTTCTTCTCCACTTTTTGTATCTTCCGAGTTGCCAGATATTCCTGAAATGGGCGGCTTTGTAGTTTTTTCTGGAATCGTTCGAAATCTAAACGAAGGTAAGAAGGTCACACATCTGGAATACGAAGCATATGCTCCAATGGCAGATGAAATGATCCGCGCAATTCTTGCAGATGCTTGCAAAAAATGGGACCTTCTTCATGCAAACTGTATACATAGAGTTGGAAAATTAGAAATTTCCGAGATAGCGGTGATCGTGGAAACAGGATCCATACATAGGGCAGAAGCTTACGAATCCAATCGTTATATCATAGACCGAGTCAAACACGAGGTCCCGATCTGGAAAAAGGAATTTTATTTTGATGGTTCTTCTCAGTGGTCTAAGGGCTGCGTCCATGAGAGCCATTGATTCGGTAGGTATTGTACTTGCCGGTGGAAAAAGTTCCAGAATGGGAAGGGATAAATCCTTCTTATCTTTAAAAAGCCAAAAATTTTTTCTTATAGAATCTTATAAAAAACTAAAATTCTTATGCAAGAATGTAAGAGTTTCTATCAGAGAAGAACAAAGAGAAGAATATTCCAAACATGTGCCGAATGAATTTCTGGTATCAGACTCAATTCCAAATTTAGCAGGTCCTCTCCAAGGAATTTTCAGTTCATTTCTTCTTTTTCAAAACGATCTTAATATTAAAAACTTTTTGGTTTTAGCAGTGGATATCCCGTATATGAGGATCAAAACCTTGGCTAGGCTATATTCCAAAAATGAGATAATCGGTTCTGGCGTTTTCTATAAAACAAAAGAAGGCATCGAACCGTTATGCGGTCTTTACTCTTCTGAGTATCTGCGGTATTTATTCCAAGAATTCGAAAAAGGAAGCTTAAATTCAGTTTCGCCTAAAACTCTAATCGAAAGTGGAAATCCTAATCTTTTGGATATTCCGGAAATGGAAAAATCTTCCTTTATCAACCTGAATTCTCCCGAGGACCTAAATCTCACAAAGTCCTAAGTTTCTGATCAAAAACCGATTTACATGGGGTCCCCGAGAGAAAAAATGGTTCTACCAACCATGCGGGAATAGCTCAGTGGTAGAGCACCTCCTTGCCAAGGAGGGGGTCGCGGGTTCGAATCCCGTTTCCCGCTTACAGAAGTCGTCCTCCGCCTTCTGTCTTCTGAGACCATGGAATTCAAGACTAAGAAAAATCAAAACGCATCCGTAGACCTTAAGTTAACCTTTGATAAGAACGATCTAGAAAAGGCGTTCGAAAAGACTTATAAAGAAAAACAAAAGGATCTCAAGATCCCGGGCTTCCGCCCTGGAAAAGCACCGATCGAAATGGTAAAACGCCATTTGGGAGACTCGGTAGCAAACGACGCAATCAATCTTCTATTATTAGAAACTGTCAGTGACCTTTCCGGGAAGCTGGAACACAAGATTGTACGTTTCCCTAAATTTACTGTAGAGGACTATGTTCCTGAAAAAAGTTTAGTGGCAACTGCGGTCTATGATACTGATCCAGAAGTTTCCTTAGGGAAATACAAAAAGATCAAGATCAAACTTCCTGAAGTACAAGTTACCGACGAAGATATCACTGAAGAACTTCAGTTCGTTCGTAAACAACTTGCCAGAAAACTTCTGAGAGAGCCAAGCGAAGGAGCCGAGAAAGGCGATATCGTGGATATGGAATTCGAGGTGAAGGAAGACGGACAGGAACCTAAAAACGCTAAAAATGGTTCAAGTGATTATAAATTAGGAGAAGCTAATAATCTTCCTGGTTTTGATGACAATCTCTACGGTATCAAAACGGGAGAAACCAAAAACTTCACCTATACTTATCCTAGTGATTATCCAAGAGAAGATCTGGCGGGTAAAAAAATGGAATTCGCCATGACCTTAAAGGCGATCTATAAGGAAGTTCTTCCTGAATTGGACGATGATCTTGCAAGCGAGTATGATGGTTCTACTTCTCTTCAAGTTTTGAAAGATAAGATCAAAACTGATCTACAAAAGAATTATACTGATGCTGTAAAAAATAAGAAGATGGAGGATATTTACAAGGAACTGGTTGCAGATTCTAAGTTTATATTCCCTGAGTCCTATCTTACTGAAGAATCAGAACATGTGTATCAAAATATGATGCAGGATGTTTTAGGAAGAGGCCAGGCCAGAATTCCTAAAGAACAGATCCCAAGTATCGAAAAATACGCGGAAATGGTAGGAAAACCTTTAGAAGAAGTAAGGGATTCCTTCAAAACCATCGCGGAAAACCGACTCAAAGGATATTTCTCCAGACAGAAGCTTGCTTCTGCGGAAAATATTGTTTTGACGGACGAGGATTTCGACCGCGAAATCTCGACCCTTGCCTCAAGATATGGTATGCCTGACGCCGATTTTAAAAAAGAATTGGAAAAAGGTAAACTTCTGGAAACTTACCGGGACAATTTTTTAGCAAAAAAGATAGACGATACCCTCTTCCAGCTTGTAGAAAAGAAATACAACGAGAAGATGAGTATCCGTCAGCTAAAGGAATTCCTTTCTAATAAGGAAACTGGAGAAGTATGGCAATAATTCCTACAGTTATAGAGCAAACCGGTCGCGGGGAAATGCGGTATGACGTATTTTCCCGCCTCTTAAAGGATAGAATTATCTTTCTAGGTGACGCAATTTCTGACGATTACGCGAACGTAATCATCGCACAACTACTGTTCCTGGACGCGGAAAATCCGGACAGGGACATCTATTTATATCTGAATTCCCCAGGCGGATATGTATCTTCCGGGCTTGCCATTTACGATACTATGCAGTATATTAAGGCCGACGTTCGTACACTTTGTATTGGTCAGGCTTCTTCTATGGCGGCACTTCTTCTGGCAGGCGGGGCAAAGGGCAAAAGATCTGCTCTTCCTCATTCCAGAATTATGATGCACCAACCAACCGGAGGAGCTACCGGTCAGGCTTCCGATATCGCTATCCAAGCTAAGGAAGTTCTGAAATTAAAGCAGGTGTTAAACAGTCTGTACGCTAAACATACGGGCAAGTCTGTGGAAGAAGTGCAAAAGGATACCGAAAGGGACCTTTACATGACTCCAGAAGAAGCCCAAAAATACGGGATCATTGATTCTGTAATTTCTATAGAGCGTCAAAAGAACTGATAGGGGGATCCCGTGGCAAAAAAACCAACCGGAACCAATAATAAACAAAAATTATTTTGTTCGTTCTGCGGAAAGGAACAAGACTCCGTAAAACGACTGGTTGCCGGTCCAGGTGTTTATATTTGCGACGAATGTATCTCTCTTTGTAATGAGATCATTGCAGAAGAGCCTGAGCAGGAAAAAGAGCGCACAGAACTTTTGGGAGAAGTCCCTAATCCTGCCGCTATCAAAGCGATCCTAGACCAATACGTAATCGGACAAGATCATGCTAAAAAAGCTTTGTCCGTTGCGGTTTATAATCACTACAAACGAATTTATCTCAAAGACAAAAAAGCAGATATCGAATTAGAAAAATCGAATATTCTTCTGATCGGACCTACTGGTTCCGGGAAAACTTTGCTCGCTCAAACTCTTGCAAAGATCATCAAGGTCCCATTTGCGATCGTAGATGCTACTGCACTTACTGAGGCTGGCTATGTTGGAGAAGATGTTGAGAACATCATCCTCAAGCTGATCCAAAACGCTGATAATGATATCAAAAAAGCGGAGATCGGCATCATCTACATAGACGAAGTAGATAAGATCGCTCGTAAGTCTGATAGCGCATCTATCACAAGAGACGTGAGCGGAGAAGGCGTTCAACAAGCACTTTTAAAAATTATAGAAGGAACTGTTGCAAACGTTCCTCCTCAGGGTGGAAGAAAACATCCTCACCAAGAATATCTGCAAGTAGATACTAAAAATATTCTATTCATTCTAGGTGGAGCATTCGTTGACCTAGACAATATCATCAAAACCAGAACCGGTGTAAAAACAATCGGATTCGGTAGCGATGAGAAAGACGGCAAAATTTTAAGGGATGAGAGCAAAGGTGAAATTTTAGCTCGAGTGATCCCTGAAGATTTAATGAAGTTTGGACTTATCCCTGAATTTATTGGCCGTATGCCTGTGATCGCGACTCTGCAAGATTTGAGTGTAGAAATGCTCAAACGTATTTTCAAAGAGCCTAAAAACGCAATCTTACGCCAATACACTAAGATCCTAGAAATGGAAAATGTAAAACTTTCCTTCGAGGAACCTGCTATCGACAAGATCGCTCAGCTTGCTATCGAGAGGGCTTCTGGTGCCAGAGGACTACGTGCCATCGTAGAAAATCTAATGTTGGATCTGATGTATGAGATTCCTTCTCGCAAAGACGTAGAGGAAGTAATCATTACGGAAGATGCAGTAAGCGGAACCAAACCTCCAAAACTAATTCTGAAAAAAGAACCTAAAATCGCTTAATACAATTAGGGTTCGCACAGAGAACACCGAGGCCACAGAGAGGATTCGTGATTTATTAGACCTCTGTGTTCTCCGTGAACTCCGTGCGAAATTATCTCTTAATTCAGAGTCGCGATATCTATCACAAATCTGTAACGTACATCACTTTTAACGACCCTTTCATATGCATCGTTTACTTTTTGAATGGGGATCAGTTCTATATCACTGGTAATATTATGCTTTCCGCAGAAATCCAACATCTCTTGTGTTTCGGCGATCCCACCGATTAGAGAACCTGCAAGGCTTTTGCGACCGCCAATCAAGGAAAATGCTCCGATAGGCACTTGCTCTTCTGGAACACCGACCACTACCATAGAACCATCTACTCTTAGTAAGCTAAGATAAGCATTCCAATCCAAAGGCATAGATACAGTGTTGATGATCAGGTCAAAACTTCCTCTTAACTTACTGAATGTGCTCTTTTCAGAAGTAGCGTAGAAATGATCTGCGCCTAAACGTTTCGCATCGGCTTCTTTTTTATTGGATTGGCTGAGTACTGTAACTTCCGCACCGAGCGCGTGTGCGATCTTTACTCCCATATGACCAAGTCCGCCCAGGCCAATAATCGCTACTTTTTTGCCAGGACCAGCTTTCCAATGAGCAAGTGGAGAATATAGGGTGATTCCAGCACAAAGTAGAGGAGCTGCTGCATCCAAAGGAAGATTATCAGGAATTCTTAATACATAATTTTGATCTACTACGATCTTATTGGAATATCCACCATAAGTTGGGGTTTTTCTGTCCTGCTCTCGTCCGTTATAGGTGGCACTCATTCCTGTTTCGCAGAATTGTTCTAAACCTGCTTTGCAATGTTCACATTCTCTGCAAGAGTCTACAAAACATCCGACTCCTACCTTATCTCCTACTTTAAACTTTGTAACCTTAGACCCTACCTTAGAAACCACACCCGTGATTTCGTGACCTGGGACCATAGGAAAGATGGATCCTCCCCATTCATCTCTTGCTTGGTGAATGTCCGAATGACAGATACCACAGTATTGAATATCGATGACTACATCTTCTTCCTTTGCATCTCTTCTATCGAATTGAAAAGGTGCTAAAGGAGCCTTTGCAATAGCGGCGGCATAACCTTTTGCTTGGATCATTTTCTTCCTCGTTTGTTTTGGAATATTGGATGAATTTCAAGTGGTGAGAAATTCGAAAATTTTCAGTCTGAAAATTTCCCTAGTTAGACATGAAAGGGCAAACTTTGTTTTTTATTTTCTTCTATTCTGAAAAATTAATACTAGCCCGCGGTCGACCATTACCCGCGCAAAAGAATTAATCTCTAACCCTGCCGACTGTCAGGATTGCCGCCTTAGAAAGGCCTTTTTTGCCGGATTCCATTTCTAAAAATCTTCCAAAATCAAGTGTAAGTTCTCTTGAGTTTTTATAATCTCTTCCGGCGCTCCAGTTTTGGAGTTGGATCAGAAGTGGAGCAACACCTGCAGAACTAGTGAGTTCAGTCAGTCTATCGCTTAAGAAAATCAAATATTCTCCAGGTCTGACTTGTATCTTTTTTACTTCTCTTGTGTTGCTTCTAAAATCGTAGAATACTTGTTTAGAGATCGGTAATATATTCGTTTTTCCACTTTTGTGAACGATCGCAGGAAGTTTTTGGAACTGTAAGATCCCAGCTTCTCCATTTCTAGTTTCTAAATAAAATAATGTGAGGTTCAGATAAGAGATTGGTGTTGATCTGAGAGCCCTATCTATTTTATAGAGTAAATCTTCTCCCCTTAAGCCAGTGGTTTCCTGAGCGAGAGAGATCATACCTTCTATCCTTGCCTTGAGAGAAGATTCAATTGCTCCGTGGTTCGGAAACCCTGCTAATACTCCAAAACAACCATCTGCAGTCGGAATGATATTTGCGTAATCGGCTTCTCCACTGTCGGAAGTGCGAGGAAATACAGTGATATCTAAGTTTTTGATCTTATGAAGTCTGATCTTATGAAAAAACTTTTGGATCTTGTCCGAAAGTTCTCTTTCCTTTTTGTTTAAGGATTCTTGGGAAACAGTTTCTTCTTTTGTCTTTTTCTGATATAGAGCGATTCGGAAATGTCTGGCAAGTTCTCCCAGCTCGTCTGTTCTTTCCGCTTCTCCAGAATCTTCGTATACGTCCTGGGACCAGTTTTGTAATAGCTGAGAAATAGATTTGAGGGATTTAAAACTTAAATTTAAAAGAAAGTAGGTCAGTATTCCAAGTATTACTGAAAAGAGAAGTCCAACGCCTAACCGGATCCAAACAAATGCCCTTAATTCTTTTCTGATCTCTTCACCAAATAGAAAATCATCTAAAAGTAGATAAGATAAAAATAATACGAAAGAAGCAGTAAAAGAAGCGAATGCTAATTTATGCTTGGACTGAAGATTCGGAAACAAATCATTTCCTCTCTATAATTGCAATTAATACGAGTGAGATCCCAAATAAGACCAATAATGGAACAAATAACATTAACATGGAAATCACATCGGGTCCGGGAGATAATACCGCTGCAGCAAATGCGATCCCTATGAATGCTTCTCTCCAATGTTTGAGTAAAAAAGAAAGTTTTAATATTCCAACGGCAGCTAATAATACCATGATCACTGGGAGTTGGAAAGATAATCCAAAGATCAAATGCATATTGAAGAATACATCATAGTATTCATCTATAGGAAGCCTGGTTTCAATATCTAAAGGTCGAACAGTTACTAAAAATATTTTTAGAAAACTTTCGAATGCTTGGGCCCAGCATAACCAAACTCCTAACCAGAACAGAACAGTAGAAAATGCGATAAGAGCTTTTCCAAGTCTTGCGGTTCTTGGTTCTAATGCGGGAGAAACAAATCCCCATAAAAAAGCTAACGCGAAAGGAAAGGTAATCAAAATAGATACCATAAATCCTGTTCTCAGATAAACCATAAAAGGAGCCATGAGTTTGATTTGGTAGAATGTTGCAGATTCTCCCAAAATGTTCTTGTACGGTTTGATAACTAATTTATGCAGTTCTTCTCCGAAATACAGAGCTACCACAAAGAAAACTGTAAACACTAGAATAGAACGAATTAGTACAGAACGTAGTTCTTCTAAATGTTCCCCGAGGGTCATAAACTTTTCCCTGTCATGAGGAAGACTTTCCTCTGGAGCCGAGATAATAGGTTGAGGATTACTGGAGAGGTTCTTTTTTTTAGAAGGCATATCGAAAGGTTGTAATTCCTTCCCGGTTATAAAAGGGCCCGAAGGCCCTTATAATTTATTAAGCGGATTTTTTAGATTTTTTAGGGGAAGAAGCAGGAGCTGCTGGTTGTTTTGTTTCTGGTTCCTGGATTTTAGCGGATTCAGATTCTGCATCTCCGGAAAGAGATTTGCGGAATTGGCGGATTCCGTCTCCTAAATCCTTTGCTAAAGAGGGAAGTCGCTTGCCCCCGAAAAGCAGGAGAGCTAAACCTAGTATGAAAAAGATTTCCCAAGGGCCTAAATTTAAAAATGCGAGTGGTGCGTACATATACTATCTCCTTAGTTAGGATTTTGCCTCTGTAATATATGTCAAATAGTTAGTAGGAACAAGCCGATAATTCTATTGGGACTTCGGTTCAGATAGAAAGGCAAAACGGGCGAGTTTATGAGAATAGAATCCAGCTCCTTAGATTCAATCTCCGTTCCTCTTCCAGTTCGAGAACCGGGCGGAGAGGAAGAAAAAGAAGAAGATCGGAAAAAAGCAGAGAATGCTCCGAATTCTGATTATATGTATGCTCTTTCTGTAGGAAGTCTGATAAATGTGCAGGTGTAATTAGAATGGCTCTTACTAAGGAACAGAAGCAGGAATTCCAGGAGAAACTGGCGGATTTTCGCGCATTTTTGGAAGATTTGAAGAAGGAAGCAAATCTTCTCAAAGCCCAGTCCAGAAAAGATCCTAAAATGGAAGGCTATTTTAATGTAGCTCTTTCCTTAAATTCTATTAAAAACATAAATACCTGTCTTCTAATCAACGAGATCTCCGTTGCTATCCTTGATCTGAAATCGGATACCTACCTCAATCAAGGGAGGAAAGAAATTTATAGCGCAATCTCATTTATGGAGAAAGTAGTCGGAACCGACTTCGAGTCTGGTCTAGCAGAAAATAAGGACCTTCTCGCTAAGATCATAGAATTTAATCCTCTCCAAAGACTGAATTACGTAAAGGGACTCAGGACATCCACCACCAATACAATTGAGGCATTCGGTTCTAACTCCAAATGGAAATGGAGCTTTCCGGAGATACATTTCAAAATCGCCATTCTCAGTAAGAATCTTTTTGACTTCCGGGCTTTTGAGAAGGAAAGAGACTTGGAAAATCCGTTTTACTATCCTAGACAGGAACACTATAATTTAATTCTGGAACTTTGTAACTTTGCCGCCCAGGAATACCGGGCTAAATTCGATTTGTCCACCCAAGATGCCGGGGATCTGAAAAAATCCATATCCCTTTTGGAGGTAAACCGTAAAATCCTGCAAACCACGGGCGAAACGGAGGACCTCGGAAAGACAAAAACCCTGATAGAATCCTTAAAAGAAAAGGTAGAGTCGATAGAAGCTGAGAAGGAAAAGAAGAAAAAGAAGAAATAGACCCGTCCAATTTGTTATAAAGAGTGGGAAAAAAACAGGAGAAAATCTAGCACATGGCATTGACCGAAATAAACGATTCAACTTTCAGTTCCGAGATCAACAAGGGTATGGTTCTAGTAGATTGCTGGGCGGAATGGTGTGGTCCTTGTAGAATGGTTTCCCCGGTTCTGGAAGAGCTTTCGTCTGAAATGAATGATATCTTAAAAATTAAAAAATTAAACGTAGACGACAACCAGGATACGGCGCAAAAATTAAATATCCAATCCCTACCGACCCTTTTGCTTTTCAAAGACGGACAATTGGTGGATAAGATCATAGGAGCCCTTCCTAAGGCGCAAATCAAAAGTTTCATCGAAAGACATAAATAAAAAATTCGATCTCAACTGCGGCGGAATTTTCCATGCTAAAAGAACAAACCAGGGGATACATAGAGCTTCCTAGAGGCGGCTATTTAGTAGAAACAAGCGAGGGCTTCTTTCAGATCGGCTCTCCACCAGAGACCATCAAAGATACGATGGCCGAAAAAAAGACGCCCCTGGTATTCATACTTCCTAACAAATTTTTCCACGTCGAAAAGGGAATCAGTACCGCAGAGCTTGAATTCCCAATTTACTTTAACTTCTTCTTAAGACAAAAAAAGACCACTATCATTTGTACTGCTGAACAAAAAGATCAGCTCATCACCGTACTTAAAGAATCCTTAATGGGTCCTGAAGAGATCAATTTAGAATCCGAGTATTTAGACGGTGCAGAATCTTTCGGCTTTCCTGATATGAAAGCTGAGATGGCTTATTTCAGAGGATATAAGGGACTCGACGATGTAGTCGACTTCCAAGTATTCGATAGAGATAATATGGTCAATCTTGGAAAGGTTTTAGTTCGTAAACTTCCTTCTGGTGATTTTAGGATTACAGATGGAACTAAAGAGACTGAGATTCCGGGCGAAGTTGGATTTAATATTAAGTATGAGATCGGTCATAGATTAGAGGAACCTTTCCAAGCTCCTTTACTTGGCATCACTTGTCTAGGACCTTCTCATGGATTCGATCCTGCGGATAACACTTCTGGTTTTATTATTTGGTTGAATCACCAAGGTATTATGGTGGATCCACCTGTGAACTCAACAGAGTGGCTTAGGATGTCTAACGTAAATCCTAAACTGATCAACCATGTTATTCTTACTCATTGTCATGCGGATCATGACGCCGGAACCTTCCAAAAAATTATGGAAGAAACTAAAATCACGATACACGCAACCGCAACTGTGATGGAAAGTTTTATCCGTAAATATTCTGCTCTTACTAAAATTCCTCGTAAAGAATTGCTAGAACTTTTCAATTTCCAACAGATCATCATAGGAAGACCTGCGATGATCAATGGGGGAGAGTTCAATTTTCATTATGCATTACATTCTATTCCTTCTGTAGGATTCGAGTTCTTCTTCCAAGACCAATCTTTTGTATATACTTCTGATCATTTGAACGAGCCAGAAGTGCACGATAAGATGTATGAGAAGGGAGTTCTTCCTGAATCTCGCTGGAAATTCTTAAAAGAATTCCCTTGGGACAGAAGGATTATTTATCATGAAGCGGGAATTCCTCCTCTTCATACAAGAGTAAGCTATTTAGCAAGTTTACCTCCTGAGATCCAGGAAAAGATCACAGTATATCATATTGCAAGAACGGATATGCCTCCTGGCACCAAACTGAAACTGGCTCTTTTTGGAATAGAGAACACTGTTTATCCAGAGATCACTCCTCCTAAACATATGGAGGCTTATAACCTTCTAGACATTTTAAGCCAAATTGATATTTTCAGCGGTTTCCCGATAGAGAAGGCGAAGGAATTCCTACTGATTGTCCGCGAAGAAAAATACAAACGTGGTGATCAGATCATAAAGAAAGGAACTCCGGGAGATAAATTTTATATCATCGCATCCGGAAACGTAAAATTTGAAGGACTTCTCGGAGATGCCGATATAGCACCGATTAAACGATATGGGCAGTATGAATATTTCGGAGAAGCATCTCTCGTTCTAGATCTTCCTAGAGCCGCTGACGTTTTTGCAGAAACAGATGTAGTAGCTCTTACAATAGAGAAGAATAAGTTCTTACAGTTTATTAGAAATACAGATTTAAGACAAAACTTGATTCGACTGAACAGCATTCGTGATAGTAACTCTTGGAAAACACTGTTAGATTCACGCCACTTCAAAGGACTTACAAGCCATCAGGTCACTCAATTAGAAATGATCATGAGACTTTCTAAGGTGAACAAAGGTTCAGTGCTTATCGCGGAAAAAGCGTTTTACCACGAGGCATATATTATTCGTCATGGAAAAGTAAGCGTATATCAACACGGTAAAAAATTAGCCGAGTTGACTGATGGGGATTTCGTTGGAGAGATTTATTCTATATCCAAAAAGCTGGCATCTAATTACACGTTCCAAGCAGAATCAGAAACGGAATTGTTCTCTATTTCTCAGAACGAGCTCATCCAGTACATTAAACGGAATCCCGGCGTTTACATGAGAATGAATACCGTCTACTGACACGGGAGATATAAATGGAAAGAGTCCTACAATTTACCGAAGAGCATGAAGCTTTTCGTGATATGGCGCGCAAGTTTTTCGAAACTGAAGTCGCTCCTCATCATCATGAATGGGAAAAAGTCGGAATGGTTCCGAAAGAACTATGGAAAAAGGCAGGAGCAAGCGGATTGCTTTGCCCAGATGTTCCGGAAGAATATGGTGGATCAGGCGCGGACTTTCTATATAACGTTGTTGTAATAGAAGAATCTTCCAGATCCGGAAACAGCGGATTTTTTGTATCCCTTCACAACGATGTGATCGCTCCTTATATCAGCGCTTATGCAAACGACGAGCAAAAGAAAAGGTGGTTGCCTGGTTGTTGCAGCGGGGATAGCATTTTAGCGGTCGCTATGACAGAACCTGGAGCAGGTTCTGATCTCAAAAACATCAGAACTAGTGCCGTGGATAAGGGTGATCATTATGTGGTCAACGGTCAAAAAACATTTATTTCCAACGGACAGCTTGCAAATTTAGTAATTACTGCCGTGAAACATGAAAACGGCACGATTTCACTTGTTATGATAGAAGAGGGGATGAAAGGTTTCGAAAGAGGCCGTAATCTCGAGAAGATCGGGCTTAAAGCTCAGGATACCTCGGAATTATACTTCAACGACGTAGTAGTTCCTAAAACGAATGTAATCGGAAAAGACGGACAAGGTTTCCGTTATTTGATGATGAAACTCGCACAAGAGCGTCTCGTATTGGCGATTGCAGCGGTCGAAGCCACAGCACTTGTCCAGAGAATGACTCTAAAATATATTAAAGAGAGGATGGCTTTCGGGAAAAAAATCGGAAGTTTTCAACACATCAAATTTCAAATGGCGGAGATGGCTACGGAACTGGAAATGTGCCGTACCTTCGTCGACAAAGTGGTTTCGGAGCACCTTGCTGGAAAAAAATTAACTGTAGAGGCATCTATGGCTAAGTATTATTCCACAGAGATGCAAAAACGTCATACTGACCTTTGCCTCCAATTCTTCGGAGGATACGGTTACATGATGGAATACCCGATCGCAAGAGCGTATTTGGATGCAAGGATCCAGACGATCTACGCGGGAACCACCGAAATCATGAAAGAAATTATTGGTGGAAGTTTAGGACTCTGAAATAATCTCGTAATAGCTATCGTCCAAGGGTAAAATGGATCGAATGGCTCCTTTAGAGAGTATAGTTAGGCGGTGTGTTCGATATGCCGCCTTCCTTATTTTAGCTTCTTCCCTATATTTCATCCCAGTTTCTTCTGCAGAGGCTCAGGTGTCCTGTCTTCCTCCTGCTTCTGGAAACAATGTGTGTAATTTAATTCCTGCCTCCACAGCGGCTCAGTTCAATGGTTTGGAAGAAACCATCCGTAAAGAATATCTGAATGAACTGACCAAGTCTATGGCAGATGCTTCCGTTCTTGCAAACATCAACTCTTCTATGATGGGGCCTGGAACTATCAATCGTTTCCAAATAGGAGCGGGCCTTGGAGTTGCAGGAGTCAAAAAGGACGATATCAATATCCAATATGGCGATATTTCTATTCCCAAGTTCCCGAATGTAGGAGCTTCGATTAACCCAGGAGCAATGGTCGGTGTAAACCTAGGATGGTTACTTGGCCAAGGACCTGCGGACCAACCGGATAAAGATGATAAGAATAAGGATTCTAATAGGTCCTTCCTACATAGGATTAATATCTACGCTCATGGCTTCCAAGGTAATATTGCTAACGGGGATATTAAATCTCTGAGTGATTCAACTTCTAAAGACTTGTCCATGTCAGGGAATGTGAATAGTTTCGGAATGACTGTCCGATTCCAAATCGCTAGGGAAAGATATACTAAACTAGACTTCTTCGGATTTACTGGAATTAGTTTAGGGATCGGCTTTCACAGAAAATGGGAAGAGATCAATATGAATTACCATCCGAGCGGAACAGATGCAGTCAAAGTTGCATTCGGTCCTGCTACAGGTAGATGGGATGCAGATGTTAACTTCGCTTATCAATCTAAGGTGCAATCTGTTCCAATCGATATTAGAACTGGGGTTAGGCTCTTCTATATTTTAACCTTATTTGCAGGTGCGGGTATCTCGAATAATACAGGATATACCAAATTGAATTTGGGAGTAAGTGGACCTTTGTATTTGGCTTTAGATCCTAATGCTTCAGGTCTTCCTCCTCAGGTTATCCAACAGATGAATGGTAACGCAGGTGGAACACTCTCCTTAAGGACCGGCGGATCTGCAGACGTTAGAACACAAATGAACTATATCGTGGGTGGTTTCGAATTGAACATATTAATGTTCAAGGTATTGGCAGAAGCTATGGCTACCGACGATAAGATCTATTCTGCGAACCTAGGCATTAAGTTCGCTTTATAACCGCTTACAGCGATTTCACGAACGTAGCGAGTAAGCCCGGGGAACCGGGCTTTATATTTCTTTTATTTTTATTATAAGCTTATACAAAAAAGGCACGCCTTTTGCAATATTGTTAGTAGAATGCAAAAGTCTGAAATTCATTGGATTTAATGTTCAGGAATTCAGCATTTAGCGTCAAAGGTATCCGATGATCACTACTCCAGGAAAACCTCTACATCTTTCTTGTATCCCAAGGGGCGAGGCTTATGCCCTAAAGGTCAATATTTCCAAAAACGAGATAGGGATCATTTATAGGGTTACGGCAGTTCTTTATGTTCATGGCTGGAATATAGAAGAGGCAATCGCCGAAACTTCCATGGATGGGTATATCCAAGACATCTTTATAGTGAAACGTATAGATGGCGCGCCGATGACGGATGAGCACTTGAATGCGATCCATGCAGATCTTCATGAGCTGTTTTACGGCGGAATGTCCGTAATGAATTATTTGGCGAATCATCCTGAAAAGATGGAAAGTTTAAGAGCCAAGGTGGAAATTTCTCCTGAAATTTTCTTATTCAACTCTGAGATCAGCGATTCTACAGTAATGGATCTTAGAATGGAAGATAGACCAGGTATCTTATTCGAGATTTCTCAGATCTTATTCTTGTTCGGGGTGGACATTCTTTCCTTTAAAGCAGTGACCGATTCTGGCCAGGTAAGAGATACATTCTTACTTAGATTAGAAAGTGGATCCAAGCTGGACGAAAAACTACATTTCCATAGACTCAAAGAAGCGTTAAACGCAGTTCTTTAATTCTTAGGGACCGGCTGTTTTACAAACAGGAATAACCCTAAGAAAAGTAAACTTAAGATCCCTGATAACAAAAAGGAAGTCTGAGGTCCTTTTTGGGAATATACTACGCTGAATATAATCGGAGAAATCCCTCTTCCGAAAGATCCTAAACTTCTTAATATCCCCAGATTTTTTCCCTGCTCGCTTGGAGAAGAGAATAAGGATACGATAGAAGATACAGTAGGATTTAAGAATGCACTTCCCATTGCTAAAAATGTCAAAGCCACGAATAACAGAAATGTGGATTGTTCTGATGCGATGACCGATGCGCTCGAAAAATATAAGAAAGAAAATCCTAATATTAAAAATACGGATGCGAGAAGTCCTACTTTCTTTTCAGGAACTTTTCCGCTGATCCTACGAATAATCCCACCTTGTACGAATACGATGATAAGTCCTATATAAACAAAAGTGTAACCTATACTTACCGGTTTATATCCTAAAAATTGATCCAAGTAAAAGTTAAGAGAGAATTCGAATCCAGAGAAGAACAGCAAGAAATATAAATTTAGAAAACCTAAATACATGATCTCTTTGGAGCCAAGATCAAAAACTCCTAATGCAGGGTGAATTCTTCCGGAAGATTTTTTACGTAAATTATGGGGAAGTGTTTCTCTGAATCTAAAAAGTATTAGGAGTAAATTTACGAAAGATGCTGCAGTCGCCATCAGCGCTACAGAAGGGAAGATTGTCATCTTCTCCAAAGGTAAAAAAGGAAGAATGTAAGAAGGATCCGTATGAGCTAAAATTCCACCGATAGAAGGGCCTGCAATAAATCCAAGACCAATACCGGCTCCAATCATTCCCATTCCTTTGGTACGATCCTGCTCAGAAGTGGAATCAGCCATCGCAGCTGTTGCCACAGATACATTCCCGCCCATAAGACCTGTGATGAGTCTAGAAAGAACGAATAAGGAAAAACTTCCTGAGCATAACCAGACCAAATATCCTAAAAAACTACCTGTGCACGTAAAAACTAAAACAGGTCTACGGCCAGTACTGTCTGAAAGTTTTCCCCAGATAGGTGAGAACAAAAATTGAAGGATAGAATATAAACTGGCTACGATCCCACCGAAAAGTGCTACGAAAAGTTTCCAGTCGCTTGTTCTCCCATCCAAAATGCGGGAAGTCCAACCAGCCAAAAGATCCAGGACTGGATCTCCTGCTTGAGCTAGGAAATGATTTAAAGTTTCCGGAAAGATAGGGAAGATGAGGGAAAATCCCATCATGTCAATGAAGACTGTAAGTATTAATATGAAGGATTGTTTCCTCATCATTGGTGGCCTGAATAAGATGAGGCCTAGTATCCGGGACCCTGTTTGTTTGTCCCGAATTTTTCTAGGGTATAACTTTTATCAAGTTTTCCGAATTTTACTTTTTAGTAAGCTTTTTCAGCTCTTCTAAAGCTGACTTAGCTTTTGTTTTAAATTCTTCTGGAAGGGCCTCGTCAATTTGTAGGGAAATTTTTTCGAAATTCTCTTTGAGTTGGCTTATCACAGCTTTAGAACTTTCGTTTGCGTTCAGAAGTTTATCCTGAGCGTCTCCTACAGTTTTCTGGATCAGATCCCTAAGTCTATTTGCTTGTTCCGATTGGTTCTGTGCTCCCTTACTTTTCAGATCCTGGTAGGCATGATCTAGATCGGAAAGGCTTTGTTTTAGTTTATCTTCTCCGGATTGAAATAATGCGATTCCGGCGTTTAGGATGTCCATTAGAGATTTTTCCATGATTGTTGCTCCGAGGGGACCAAGGATACAGAAGGAAAGGACTTAGGTCCAGTATGTTCGAGGGAAAAATCCGATTTTTTACTGATTTGAAAAGAAATTAGGAGGGGTTTTCCAGAAGTTTACGGATCTGGTCCCTGATCTTTGCTGCAGTCTCATAATCCTCAGCTTTTAGAGCATTGTCTAAAGAATCCTGTAGGATCTCCAACTGGGACTTAGGAAGCTGAGAAATTTTTTCTTTTCCGATGGTCTCGCCAGGGATCTCATCGTCTTTCATTACGATCCCAGCTTCTTCGATGACTTTTTTTGCTAGATAGATGGGAGCGTTAGCGCGAAGAGCAAGTGCAATTGAGTCACTCGGTCTTGCGTCTAGAACGATCAGTTCCTCGTCTTTACGTAGAGTGATCTTTGCGTAGAAAGTATTATCTATGATTTCTTCGATTGCGATTTTTACGATCTGAACTCCCAGAGTGGTGAGTAGAATTGTCATCAGATCGTGTGTCATTGGTCTTGGAGGTTTTGTACCTTCTAAAACCGAAGTGATGGAATGTGTTTCTAAAGGACCAATAAAAATCGGAACAACTCTCTGATCGGAATCGTCTTTTGCCTTTAAAAATACGGCAAAGCCCACATTCGTGAGAGAGATATTATATATGGTCGCTTCCAAAAGATCCATTTCCTAATATTTGAACCTATCTTTCGTTTCCCGAAATGTCAAGCGTTCTAAACCTGGGGATCAAGTCGAGTCCAATCCTTTTATCCAGGAGTCAATTTCTGAGCACATTTCTTTCACCACCGGCATGTGGAAAACGATACCTAAGTGACCCTGTTCGTACGAAAGAATCTTATTTTTTTTGTGAGGAAGTGCAGCAAGATCATTCTCGATTGTCTCACTCGGAACAACTTTGTCAACGGATCCCAAGACCGAAAAAAGTGGTATCTGAAGATTTTTTTGAAGCGCAGTATAATCCAAAGTTCCGTCGTAAGAAAGAAAAGATCTGTCTTGGCTCAATTGAGATCTTAGGAACTGAAGAACTACTTTTGTGGATTCTTCGCAGAAAATATCTTCGATCAAAAAATACCATTCGGGCGGAGAGATCTGTTTATAACCAACGAAGTCTCTTAGATTTACAACTTTTGCATGCAGATCAAAAGAAACTGCTCTCAAAGAAGAATGTAATCCCAAAAGAAATTTAAAAAATTTATTCAGGTCCACAGTGGGAAGAGTAGTTTGCAAAGAAAAAGAAGTTAGATCAAAGAGAAAATCTGAAATCGTTTTAGAAGGAACCAGTTTTAGTCCCATTTTCAGAATGTCCAAACCTGGAATCTGAGCTTGTAATCGTACAAAGTTTGGAGATGTGATAGAAACAATCCCAGAGATCAAATCATCCGGACGAGTAAGTGGAACGGGAGAATCTTTTTTTCTTTTTACGATTTCTTCGTAAGCGGAACAATAGAAGCGAGGGATCATTCCTCCCATACTATGTCCGACTACTACAAGTTGTTCATTTGGAAAATTCTCTTTGATCCAATTCAGAACTGCTGGAAAATCTTCTTGGATAAAATCATCCACAGTCCAGCCTTCTCGAATACCAAAAAGTGGTAGCGTCCGTCTGGATCTTCCTCGCATATCCATGGAAAAAACTCTATAACCATGGCGGAGCGATAACTCTCTAGCAACTTTGTCCATTACGGACCTTCTGCAAAAAAAGCCAGGGATAAGAAGAAGGTTCTTACCTGTATCATTCCTTTCCTTAGGTTCGAAACGTTTCAAACTAACAGAGTATCCGTCCCCAGATGGAATAAGAAAACTTGCGTCCAGTCGATAGGATCTTTGGTAGGTATGAGAATCGAATACGATTGTAGTAACAGGCTCGTCTTGGCCGAAACCTCTAGTATAGAATAGATGTTTTGCTCTGGAATGAAGATCCGATTTTTCGATATTCTTACGTGCGTAGTAAGGATCCCCTTTCAGGCCCATCTCCTTAGAGATCACAAAATCCACTACGTCATAGAGACTGTATAATTGCTGACGGACTTCTTCTTCCTGTTCGGGACTCATATTGTCCCTGCGGATCCCCCATAACATACCGATCGGAAAACCTTTTACAAACAAAGGAATGCCTGCTGCATAGTTCATTGTTTTGGTAAGAAGTTGTTTTAAATTTGGATGGACCCTCTCATCATCCAAGCTATGGAAATAAACTTCTGGTCTTGCTTTCTTTTCTACAGAGAGGATTGCTTCTCTCAAATATTTGGCAGAAAGATTTCCTGGATCCTGGATTGAGATTGGAATAGTATTACGGATGAAGTCATCGATACTTTGGATACCGATCCTATCAGTCACCTGTTTCATTCTGAAATGAGTGGCAGAAGCTACTATCTTCAGATTTTTATCTTGGATCGCTTCGAAAATTGCGTATTGGAATACGGGTTTTCCATTCGGAAGGGTCATCGAGACCATCTTGTTTACGAATGCAGTCCAAACTTTTTGGAGAAATATATTGGTACTTTCTGAAAGTGGAAAGATATAAATATCTTCCGATCCGACTGTATAAGCGCCCCCTTTCCTGCGGGGCTTGGGGTTGACCTTTCGGGCTAGGGTCTGGTCCATAGTTTAAGTTTCCATTTCGCCCTTTACTCTGGCAATCTGGAATTCTGGCTAATTTTGGCCCGAAATTTAGAAAAATCGGGAAGAAATTTCTAAGATTTTATGAATGTAAATTGATCTGAATGTTCTTCCTTATTGCAGAAACGGATCGAAACTTCTTTTTCTCCATTTACTTTCCATTGGATCTTTCCTTTCAACTGATCGACTAACATATTCACAAGTTGAAGTCCTAATCCCGGAGAATAATCAGTACGGAATCCTTTCGGAAAAGGAACTCCGTTGTCTGAAACTACTAGGGTTACCCAAGAATCTTCTTTAAAAAGTCGGATGGAAATTTTACCTTCCTGCTTTTTCGGAAATGCATATTTGAAAATATTAGTTACAAGCTCATTCAAGATAAGTCCGAGAGGGATTGCACTTTTTACATCTATCTCCAGATCCTTTAGATCAAGTTGTAAAGAAATCTCATTTGTTTTTTCCTGAAATGCGTTCAGTAAGTTTTCGGTGATCTTTTGAATATAACGATCTAATCTCACAGAATGAGAATTATTGGAAGTATATAACATCTCATATAAATTCCCAACGGAATGAATCCGATTTACTAAATTTTCCAAAGTATTTTCTAACTTAGAATCAGAAGATCTGGCCGCCTCTATCTCCACGATAGAACTGATCATACTCATACTGTTTTTGACCCTATGTTGGAGTTCCTTATATAGATAATCTCTTTCATGGAGATCTTTTGCCAGGGTTTCCAGAGCTTCTTTTGCTTCTGTGATATCGACGCAGGAACCAATAAAACCGGTGAAAACCCCCGATTCGTTAGTGATCGGTAGGCCATTGTCTTGGATCCATCTCCAGTCACCGTTTTTGTTTTTTAAACGATAGGTCATACTGAAAGCTTCTCTGTCGTCGAAATGGCTGGAATAGGTTTGGAAACATTCTTCCAAATCGTTCGGATGAACGCCTTCAGCCCAACCATCTCCAAACTCTTGCTCCATAGTTCTTCCGGTAAAATTCAGCCAGGTTTGGTTAAACCAATTGCATTTTTTATCCAGTCCGGAGACCCAGATCATTACTGGAGCCGCATTCGCAACCGTTTTAAACCTAGATTCACTTTCTTTAATATTCTCTATCAAACTATATTCTTTAGAGATATCTCTAAAGACCAAAACAGAACCGATCGTATACCCTTTTTCGGAGCGTATAGGAGCGGAATTTTCTGCTACCCTATGTTCTAAACCGGATTTAGAAATGAGTAATACCTGGTTTTCCAAACCCATATTCTTTTCCTTAGGAGTAAGTAGATCTAAGGAATTTCTCATTCTTCTTTTGGTTTTAGCGTTTATAATTTTGAAAACTCTTTCAATAGGTTCACCGATAGCTTCTGTTCTAGACCAGCCAGTCAAAGTTTCTGCAACATAATTCATTTCAGTAATATTACCTAATTCATCCGTGGAGATAACTCCGTCACCAATCGATCTTAATGTAGCTTTTAGAAGTTCTTGGTTTTCTTTTAAGGACTCTTCACTTCTTTTTAAACGAAGATGAGATTCATACAGCTTGAAAGCCATTTTGATAGAAGCAATTAGAACAGTTTCTCCTGAATCTTTCACCACATAACCGTATGAAGTGATCTTCTCCGTTTTTTCAACGATCTCGGGTTCAATATGACTAGAGAGAAATACGATAGGGATGTCCCTTGTTTTTAGAATACGAACCGCTGCATCTGTTCCATCTTCTTCCTTTCCTAGATCAATATCCATGAGAACTAGATCGATGGTGTAGTCGTTAGTCGCTATCTGGACAGCTTCATTTGCAGTGTAAGCGGAGATGACCCTGAACCCATTCTTTTTTAATCTTTGGGTTTCTGAGAGTGCAATGATTGCCTCGTCTTCTACAAGGAGAATGGTTTTCTTTCTTTCTTCCGGGATGGGGAAGTATTCTCTAAAAATTTTTTCTACAGTCTGGATCATCCCGAGTTTCTCCTAACGTAAATTGTGTCAAAGTTTTGACCAATTTTGTTATTATGACACAATTTACGTTATCCCAAATAAGAGAGCAAGCAAAACTGAAAAATTTAGACTGGCTTCTAATATCTTCGGACTGCGGAAAATCTAATGCAAAAGACATAATATTAAGATTTCTTTACATTATTCTGTCGCATTAAAGAGTTTATGTCTTGTTACGAATCTGTTTGTCGAAGAGCCTACATCTCAAATTTCGGAGAGAATATGAACGCATTCCAAAAACGAATTTTACCAACTGCGATCTATCTTGGATGTATCTCAATATTTCTCGCAGTGTATTTCTTCTATGAAAGATCTTTGATCGGTTTTCCAGACGGACATCTTACGAATCTGGACCACGCATTTCTGTGGCTTTATTTGATCGTTGGTATTCAACATATTTTGAATGTGTTTATGTTCATCTACTTTGGGTTAGGCTACGGCTCCAAATGGAAATGGGTCTTCTTCCTTCTGTTCTATTCAGGAAGTATATTTTTATATTTTGGAGTAGATTGGTTTTTGAGATCGAATTTGGATCACGGAGTGGGTGGGTAGGTAGGGATGTTGGAGATCCTACATGGAATATGCGGGGCGGATCCGAGCAAAGCTCGGACCAGGCTACTTCGGGTTCGCGCATTCGCGCTCATCCGGGCTTTGCCCGGACTACGCCCTGTGTATCCTTTCCGCAGGTGAATTATGAATTGACTTGTAATATATCATGGTATATACCTTGATTACAGGTATATAAATGCAAACTGCAAAATTATTCATAAATGGAAGAAGCCAAGCAGTAAGATTACCTAAGGAATTTCAATTCAAGGGGAATGATGTTTTTATTCAAAAGGTCGGGGAAGCAGTAATCCTTGTGCCGAAGAATAAAGCGTGGAACGTATTCCTTGATGGTCTGAACGGTTTTAGTGATGATTTTTTGAACGAAGGAAGGGAGAAACTTTCGGAATCTGAAAGAGAAAGTTTTTAATGTATCTTCTCGATACTAATATTTGCATTTTTATTATAAAAAAGAAAAATCAAAAGATACTAGATAAACTTAAGAAAAATATGAATAAGGGTTTATTCATATCCTCTTTAACATTGGCAGAATTAGAATTTGGTATAGAGAATAGCGAGTATAAAGAAAAAAATAGAGTTTCGTTAATAGAATTTCTGTCAATATTTGAGATCCTTCCTTTTGAACAATCTGATGCACGGGCATTCGGGATCATTAGAGCAGATCTAAAAAAGACGGGAAATTTGATCGGATCCATCGATATACTGTTAGCTGCTCAATCTCTATCTCGTAATCTTATATTCGTTACGAATAATACAAAAGAGTTTAATAGAGTGAAGGATCTTAAAGTAGAAGATTGGTCGGTGTAGAGATAATCTCTTCGAGTGTCTATCAAGGTAAGGACTTGCCGTTACGCAGTCTCGCATCCTGCTCGACTTGGCTCCACGGCGTCTTTTGCACTCGCTTCGCCATCCTGGCTCGCGGCGCATTTGCGACGCTTCCTATGGGGCGCTGCAAATGCTTTCGTGCAAAAGCTTCAAGTCCTTCTGGGCCTGATTTAGAAGTATGATTGGGAAAAAGAAAGGAATTTGGGCCCAGAAGGACTTGAACCTTCGACCCGCAGATTATGAGTCTGCTGCTCTAACCAACTGAGCTATAGGCCCGGAGGCTCCATTTTTTGAGGACCGCGCCTCCTAGCAAGTCGATTTTACTGTGGGTTTAAGTAACGGTTCGGATTCGAAAACCACTCTTTTAGATCTTGGCGTTCTTTGTAAAAAGCGATATAGAATGTGTATGCCTTATCGTCTTTGCGGAGTAGGAAAAAATAGAGCTGGAGCGGATTTCCGCCAGAATTGTCTTCTTTGGACCAGCGTAGGATCTCCGTCCTCGAAATACTAAATTTTTCAGGTGTGGCGCCTGGAAACACCGCTTCTAATACTTTGGTTCCAAGGGTTTCTTCTCCGACTCGGTCGAGTTTTCGCCAGATTGCAAGCCAGGGCTTGTCTTTGAGTGGAACTGCTCTCCAACGTTTTCTGGATTCAGTGCGGACTAGGGCTTTTTCAGGGAAATCAATTCGGATGAAATCTTCTACAAATGTTTCTCCAGGTTGATAGACTTTTTGGTCCGGATCCAAAGGAACAGAATCTATGGATATGCTTACAAGTATGAATAAGAACGGAAAAATTCTAGAGAAGGGAAGTTTGATCAAAAGATGATTTCCTCTAAGATCAATTCTCTGTATTTGATTAGTTGGAATACTGGGATAGATTGTTTTTCTTTTTTGTCGGCGAGTGTATCTTCTCCCTTTTTTTTGAATTTTCGAATGGTTTTGTTTTCGAATATGAATATTCCCTGGTATTCTCCTGTAACCTCGTAAGGTGCACCGGGAGCCAGCTTAGAAACATATTTTCTTAATCTTCTATCGAATTTATTATCTCTATATTTATAATATAATGTATGTCCGTTCCAATCATAGAATACTACGTAGTTCTCCTTGAGCCCTTGGTAATATAGTTTAATTGTTTCTGGATAATTGGGAGAAGAATCCGTTAAGGATTCTTTGATATCGAGGGCTCTAGGCTCTTTTAGGGTGATTGTCCCACGATAAGTGTTTCCTGCGGGTTCCGCATCCAATCTTCTCCCATCCGATGTAGGTATCAAACAAAGGATCGCGGATAGGAGAAGGAATTGTTTCATTAATCGTTTTCCAGATCCTCAGATTCTCCGCCGCTCGGTTTTCCTCCTCCGGAAGAACCACCGCCAGAACCGGATCCGCCACCGCTGCCTCCAGAAGAAGATCCGCTACCTTCTCCACTTAATGGAACTGGATTGGAACCTTCTCCACCTCCGCCGCTCGGTCTGGATCTTCTGGAAGAAGAAGAGTTAGATCCGCTGCCAGCTTTTCTAGTGCTTGTATCTTTTGCAGGTTTAGTTTCTGAGCTTGCAGGAACAAAACTTGGATCTAGCTTTTTACGAAGGGTATCTAACGCGTTTTGGGCGGCACGTTTTACTTTTTCGCTAGGATCTCTTTGCGCTTTATATTCCAAAATTTCGATAACTGCAGGATCTTCTGTTTCCGCTAAATGTTTGATAGCGCGAAGTCGGACCATCGCATCGTCGTCTCTTGCGAATGAATATAATTCTTCTATAATTTCCTTATCTCCTAAGGAAACGAGGGCAGTGATCGTATGTATCTTGAGTGCTTGGTAATCTTGGATATCGTTCTTGGATTTTAAGGCGCGGATCTTTTCCAAAAGTTCTCTAAGTGGAGTGATTGCAGCTTCTGATTTGATCTTTCCGAGTGCGTTTACTGAATAAGCGCGGAGTGTGATCGGTTCTTTTTCGTCTTTTACAGTTGCGATCAGAACATTCTCTATCGAAGACTTTTTTACTTTTCCGAAATAAAGAGCGATCTGTGCTCTTACTTCCGGATCGTTAAACTTTTCCTGGAATCGTGCTTCTAATACAGAGAAAGGTTCGTTTGCCTGAGGAAATTCTCCCAAAGTTTCGATGAGAGCGATCAGGAAATTGGAATTTTTAGTGAAATCCTGGCTTTTGAGTAATTCGGTTAAAACTGGAATTCCAGAATCGAATTTAAGCTTTTTGACTACATAGACTGCTTCTTTCTGAACATCTTGTTGGTCATGTTTTAATAACGCGATGATCTTATCTTCGAATTGTGTGAGTTTTAGAATTCCAGAAATTCTAAGAGCATAGATCTTCATGGACCAATCAGGATCCTTGGAAAGGATCACTCCGACTTGGTCATACAATTCTCCTGCGTCTTCTTTTGGAAAATCCTCTAGTTCTCTAAGAGCACTTGCTCTTTCTTTTGTGGTTCCGTATTTTAAAACCTTATAGAGAACTTCTTTCTTTTTGCGGATCTGTTCTTCTGTATATTTAGGCCTAGGTGGAGCTTCTTTTGCAGCCAAGGAGCCGAAAGACAACAAACAGAGTACTAGGGAGAACGAGTAAATGTTTCCTAGGGAAATTTTACCGGAATGCTTCAGCTGGTTATTCGCCTGTCTGCTGCAGCTTGCGGTTTTCTTCTTCGAGGTCCTTAATTCTTCTGTTAAGCTCATTGACTAAATGTTGATTCTCCAGGTTCTGCCGGAACTTTTCTATCAAAGATCGGATGTCTTTTGTTAGATCCTCTATGTTCCATGGTTTTTCCACGTATCTGCTCAATCCCCCGAAATTTATCGCGTGGATGGCGGAATCCAAACCGGCCTGACCGGTGAGCAGAATTTTGATCGAATCAGGAGACCGTTTATGGACCGATTCCAGAAAATCGGCGCCTTTCATACCGGGCATCACTTGATCCGTAATGATAACTTCGATCACATAACCGGAAGCTTGGATCTCATCCAATAAGGCAATTGCCTCTTCAGCGCTTCTTGCGGTTTCGATCTCGTGAGTCTTTCCGAACTCATTATGAAGCTGTTCCTGGAGAGTCTCCAGTACCGACACTTCATCATCGACACAAATAATATAACCTTTATTCATAATCCCTGACCGAAAGGCTGGCCGGTTTCCCGGAACTAGAGAGTTTTGGAGAATTCTCTCGGAATGTCAAGTAGTAGAATCTTCTTCTTGTAGTATCTTCGACGCAAAATCAGGTTCTTGGATCTAAAAGTCTAGTTTCTCTGGGAAGAAGGATCTGGATCTCACTCGGAAGTTCCGAAATTCCAGAACAGAGTTTTCTCCAGTTCTGTCCGGAACCAGGAAAAGAAGAAGGATAACTCTCCAGAGAATTTTCCCAGCCGGAGAATGCCTGCGTCTTGGAGTCGATTTCAGAAAGAATCTGAATAGGACTCCATTTTTGTAATATTTCTAGGACACTCGTTCTTGTTCTCCATCGAGATTCAGGTGTATATCTCGAATTATATAAACTTCTCTTGCGATCGATGAAAAACCTGTCGTATCTTTCGTAACCTGTGGACCTGCAGTGTGTTTTTCCTCTTTCTCTTTCGAAACCGAATCCTTTCAATAGAACGGATTCTGCTCCTAAGGATTGTAGTATTGAAACTGCAAGGCCTGCTACATTGAGGCTAGGATTTTCTAGTATTGGGGCCTTAGGATAAAATTTTGCTCCCAGTATCTGGTCCAACGGATGAGTAGAAAGATAGATAATTTTTGGATTTTTGAGGTCGAAGATCCTGCTCGCTCCACCGAACCAAGTGAAGATTGGGATATTCTCGGGAATATGCTCCGGAAAATGGTAGAATGTTCCAAGCCCGCTATCTATAGAGAGCACTGCATGAGGTTGGATATCGTTTTCTAATAAATATCCAAGTGCTGTGTCTGAGCTAAGTAAGAACAATTTTTCTTTATTTTGCCGGATCCAATCGATCTCAGATTCTAAATTTGGCGAAGCTCCTACAAAACATCCTATCTTCCCAGTCTTTGGTGAAAGAGTTTTCCCTAAAATGCGATACGAGTCTGGACTTTCTGAAGATTTTTTCAGATGTTTGAAGAAGTTTCTGACCCAGAGTCTTCCGTATTCCTGCTTCGCGAGTTTGTTTTGAGAGACAGATTCTTTTTTCTGGAAGAAGGAGAACATCCTTTCGCTCAGATCAGGATAACGTCTGGAATAATTTGGATGAATGAAAATTCGCAGGTTCTTCGTTGAAGAAGGCATCCATTCTGATCTATCTAATAATTCAAACTTCTCCCAACCGTAATATACTGGAACTCCGCCTAATTTTTCCTTAAGTTCGGTGCCAACTAGGGTTTCTAGTTCAGAGAATGGTTCGAGTAGAAGTATTTTTGTAGTATCTTCGACAGATTTCAGATAAGAAATCGCATGATACCCACAGCCAATCCCAATGATTACTAGGAATTCGTCTTTTTGGAGTGAGTGAGGAATAGAAAGGGAGATTCTCTCTCCCTCTTTGATTGGATTTTGTGTGGAATGTAGATGGAAGGAGGAATTTTCCTCCTTCAAATTCAGAGAACCGTCAGATTGCCGGACAAGCTGGAAGATGGATTAATCCTCGTCTTCTTTTTCCTTGTCGTCTTCATCCTCATCGTCGTCAGAATCATCATCATCTTCTTCGTCTTCATCCTCGTCGTCATCGGAATCATCTTCCTCTTCGTCGTAGGATTCTCCCTCTTCACCATCTTCCATATCCATAAGAGGTTTCGCAGCTTCTTCTGGAATGAAATCTTCTTCCATATCTTCTTCTGCGATTGGTGCTTGAGGAGCTTCGAATAGTCCGTTGAATTGGGAGTAAGTAGCTCCGTTTCCTTGAGCTTCTGCTTCTGTTATCGCTCTTTCTTCTTTAGTTACGTATTTATACTGAACTTCTTCGTTTGCGAGTGCAAACATCGCTTGGACGGCAAGTTTGCGTCCTTTGATTTTTTTAGGTAATTCGAGTCTGTCGATTCTATCCAGGATTTGGAAGCCGGCTACGGCTCTTTCGTACTTGTTTTTTTTGGCCAGTTCAATCAAAGTTACAATATCGAATTCTGAATTCTGGTTCTGGGTCATTTTGTATTCCTGAGAGGGGATAGAGGCCTTTGAAACTACCATCATTCTCAATTTCTCTTGTCTGTCAATCCCTTATATCTTTCGTTTATTCCTTGAATTCTGGGGAGAATCTTCGATTTTGGTAAACGCCCATGGATTCTCAGGCCAACTCCGATTCCAGGCTTAGTGTTCCCTTTTCCAAGGGGATTTTCTTCCGCCTAATCCTTTTACTAATAACGAGCCTTCTTACAGTTTGTGCTCCGTCAGAACAATCTAATCTAGGTGTCAAAGATTTTGAAGGCATCAGTTTGGAAGGAGAGACTATTCGGATCAGCGATATTGCTGCTGATCGAATTGCTCTTAACGTGTATGGACCGAATTGCCTTCCTTGTGTTAAGGAAATTCCAGTTTTAAATTATCTGAATACAGAACTGAAAAAAACTCCACATATCAAGTTATACATGATCGTGGACCCGGATATATTTTTTGATAATCCGGAAGCTCTTTCAACAGAACAAAAAATGAAAGAAGCTGCGGTTCTAATGAAAGAAGAAGTTAAAAAATTTGGAATACAACTTCCAGTCCTGATCATGAAACCACCTTTCAAAGTGGATCGTATCGAAGGACTAGTAACTGGAACTCCGGAAACACTTCTATTCAAAACAAAACCTTTGATCTTATATTATAATTTTATTGGGCCGATCAGCGAAGAATCTGATCCGAATAAAATCCCAAAAAATATGAAAGTGATCTTCTTCAAAAGAATGGCCGGCCAATCATGAGATGTCTCATTGTTCGGTTCAAAGACTGCGAAGGTCCTGGAACTCTATTAGATTCTTTGCAAGCTAGGAATTATAGGATTACCTATCATAACGCGTATGACGAACGAGTGCATATTGTTCCTGCGGCTCATCAAATGTTTGATCTGGTTGTATTTTTAGGCGGACCTCAAACCGTTCATGATCCTAATCAGCATAAATTTTTTAAACCTTGGCTGGAACTTGCTTCTCACTTAGTATCTATGAAAGATAAAAAGGTGATCGGGATCTGTTTGGGTTCTCAGATCTTAGCTACTGCTTTAGGTGCTAAGGTGTACGAAGGGGAGAAGGGACCAGAAGTAGGATTCTCCGATGTAAAAGTTGTGAATCCTTCTAATCCTGCATTTTCTAAATTGAGCGGGATGACCACTTTTCCTGCATTCCATCTACATGAGGATGTATTCGAGATCCCTAAGGGTGCAGATCATCTGTTACAAGGAAGTTTTTATTCTAACCAAATGTTTGGATATGAGAATCGAGTATTCGGTATCCAATGTCATCTGGAAGTAACAGAGAATATGTTAAATGTTTGGAAGAATATACATTCTGAGTTTATCAAAAAAGCAGGATGGATTCCCGGACCCGAAACGGAAGATCTTAGGTCTCAGATGGAAAGGGCGGGTAGAGCGCTCTTCGAAGGAATTTTGGATTTATAATATTTCTTATCCAATGGTCCCGCTTCAGGGACTATTATCTATTGAATTGAAACGGTTGATGGTGCATACATGATTCAGAAAATACTCAGGGTTCTATTCGGAAGTAAATACGAAAGAGATCTTAAAAGACTCACTCCGATTGTAGTCCAAATCAATTCTTTGGAAGAGTCCATGCGCTCTCTAAGCGATCCTGAACTTTCTTCTCAGACTAGAAAGTTCAAAGAAAGACTCGCTAAGGGAGAAACATTGGATGATATTCTTCCGGAAGCATTTGCTACCGTAAGAGAGGCTGCCTTAAGAAAATTAGGGATGCGTCATTTCGATGTGCAGATGATGGGCGGGATCTCTCTTCATTGGGGAAATATCTCCGAGATGAAAACCGGAGAAGGTAAAACTCTAACTTCTACACTCGCAATTTATCTGAATGCTCTCGCCGGTAAAGGGGTTCATGTTGTTACAGTGAACGATTATCTGGCAAGAAGGGACGCTTTGTGGATGACTCCGATCTATGATTTCCTGGATTTATCCGTTGGGATCATCCAGCACGATATGGAGCATGATGATCGCAAGAAGGCATACTCTGCTGATATCACATACGGAACCAATAACGAATATGGTTTCGATTATCTGAGAGATAATATGGTTTCTCATATCGATCATAAAGTACAAAGAGCACATTATTTTGCGATCGTGGATGAGGTGGACTCTATCTTGATCGACGAAGCAAGAACTCCGCTCATCATCTCTGGTCCTTCTGACGAATCCACAGATAAATATACTCGTATAGACAAGATCATTCCTAAACTCATCGAAGGTGAGGATTACGAGAAGGACGAAAAGGCCAAAAACACTCTAATGACCGAAAAGGGTGTGGCTCATGTAGAAGAGATCTTAGGGATTGAGAACTTATACGCTCCTCAAAACGTAGATTTAGTTCATCACGTTCACCAAGCATTAAAAGCTCATAAAATATTCCAAAGAGACGTGGACTATGTGGTCCAAAACGGAGAAGTGATCATTGTAGATGAGTTCACTGGTCGTTTGATGTCTGGTAGGAGATATTCAGACGGACTTCACCAAGCTCTGGAAGCAAAGGAAGGAGTTCCAATCGCAAGAGAATCCCAAACTCTCGCAAGTATCACTTTCCAAAACTATTTTAGATTATACGAAAAACTTTCCGGTATGACTGGAACTGCAGACACAGAAGCAGAAGAATTCCATAAGATCTATAATCTGGATGTGATCGTAATTCCTCCGAACGTTCCTGTCCAAAGAAAAGATGCAGCAGATAGAGTTTATAGAACTGAAAAAGAAAAGTTCACTGCTATCTTAAATGAGATCAAGGATTGTAGAGATAAAAAACAACCTGTGCTCGTAGGTACGATCTCTATCGAGAAATCAGAGGTTCTCGCTAGACTTTTAGCTCAGGCTGGAATTGCACATAACGTTCTGAACGCTAAGTTCCACGAAAAAGAAGCAGAGATCATCGCAAACGCAGGAAAACCTGCAGCGGTTACAATCGCTACCAATATGGCGGGAAGGGGAACCGACATCGTTTTAGGTGGAGCTCAGTTATTTAAAGAAAGTCTGGAGTCTTGGAAAGAATCCGATCCAGTGATCAGCGAATTTAAAGAAGCAGTAGTTCGTGCAGATTTCGAAAGAGCAGAATCTATTTCTCAAAGATTAGATTCTCAAACAAAAAAATCTAAAGCAAACGATATCTTAACTAGCGCAAAGATCTGGAGAAAGAACCACGATGAGGTTCTGGAAGCAGGTGGTCTTCATATTTTAGGAACAGAAAGACACGAGGCGAGAAGGATCGATAATCAGCTTAGAGGCCGTTCCGGTCGTCAAGGAGATCCAGGTTCCAGTAGATTCTATCTTTCTTTACAAGACGATCTAATGAGGATTTTCGGATCCGATAGGATCGCAGGTATCATGGAAAGACTCAAGATGCCTGAAGGACAAGAGATCGAACACCCAATGGTGTCTAACGCAATTGCTAGGGCCCAAAAAAGGGTAGAAGGTCATAACTTCGATATTCGTAAACATCTTTTGGAATACGATGATGTAATGAACCGCCAAAGGATCGTTATCTATAAGATGAGAAACGAAGTCCTGGAAGGTGGAGATGTTACCGGACAGGCAAAGAGTTTCTTAGAAGAAATGATCGAAGCCCAAGTAGTTACTACCTGTGAAGGTGGAAATCCTAACGGTTGGGAATGGGATGTTTTAAAAGAATGGTTCGAAGGCCTAGGACTTCCTTGGAAAGTAGACCAAGACGAAATCAAAAAATCCAAAAACCCTCAATTAGCTATTTTTGATTCTTTGAATAATGCAGCTCAGACTTTCTACCAAGAAAAAGCAGATCGAATCGGCGCTGATGTTTGGAAACTTTTAGAAAGAAATATTTTCTTAGATATTTTGGACCATCGTTGGAAAGAACATCTATATTCCATGGACCATCTGAGAGAAGGTATCTGGACTGTAGGTTACGGAGAAAAGAATCCACTCGTAGAATATAAACTCCAAGGTTTTAGATTATTCGACCAAGCAATCGAGAACATGAAATATGAGATCGTTAGCTTCTTAGTTCGTGTAGAAGTTACTGAAAAAACACAGTTGCCTGAAGAGAAAAAAGAGTATAAAAAGGTAGGTCAGGAACTGACTGGAGGCTTCCAAGAATTGCAGGGGGCTAAACCTAAAAATCCTGCTGCAGAAGCAATGCCAGTGACTTCTGGTGGTGGCGGTTCTTCTGAACGGAAGACCAGCCGGAGAAAAAGAAAATGAATCTTAAATTCCTAATTCCCTTTTGTATTTTAGCTTTCTCTCAATGCACTTATCTTTCCGGAGATAATGCAGGTGTGAGAGAGGGCAAAAGTCCTTCCCAATTGTATTCCGAATGTATGGGAACATTTGCAGACGACGCAAAATGTAAAGAGTTCGTTCTCAAATCCATTCCCGATGCGGACGTGAATTTATTGGGACAGAATGCGAATCAAACTGAACTCGAAGCATCTACTCATGTTTTCATTCGTGCACAATTAATCCAATCTCTACTCTATCAAAATAAGTTATTCGTAAAAAATAAACTTGGGGAGCCTGACGAAAAAAGGACCGTGAACAATTGGGCCCCGGGAATGGAAGAATGGTTATATTATAGACCAGTATCTAAATTTGCAGAAGGTTCAAGACCTGATAGAGAGATTTTGATACGCTTTCAGCGAGGTGCAGTAGTCCATGTGGGTTACACTCAACCTAGCCCTAATCGTTAGTTAATCTTCTAATTAATTCAACAAAAAACGTATTGGAAAGCTAGCCGTTTTTTCGTAATATATAGTAAGGATTGACGGAATATACACCTATATTCTTTTGGCATAATAGTGCGGCGCATACCTTACATTCTGCTGATTTTATTACAGATAGCTCTGGTAGTCTTCTCATCTACTTTGGAATGGGTAGATAAGGACCTCGAGAGCCGTGCTATTTCTTTATCCCAAACAAAGAAAAACATTTCCACCGCCCTTGAATCGGATCTAAAGGATTCCGAAGGATTAGTTTATACTCAAGCGAGAGAAAGAGACAGCAGACTTGTCGATTTTATCGCCGAAGAGTCATCTTGCTATCCTTGGACCCCATCCACATTCGATTCTAAGATCGTATTTGTAAGCGGCCAATATAGATCGGACCGACTTCTACACTTTTCCCTAACAAATCTTCCCCCACCTAGCCTGGCATAATCGGTTTTATATTACTTCGGAACGATTTTCGCGCCATAGGTATATTGGCATCGTTCCATAGGGGAGTCTTGCATAAGCAAAAAGCTATCTTCAGGGATAACTTCGTACAACTATGAATAAAAAGATACTGACGTTTCTAATTTTGGCCTGGGCCACTAATCAGACCGTATCGCAGCCGGATACGAATCCGGGTGCTGCTCCTGTTGGAGTAGATCCTTTGTATTCTGAAGCAAGAATTGCAGCTGCTTCGGGAGATCAGGATCGGACACAAGTTCGTTTGGAACTTGCTAAGGCAGAAGAATTACTTTGGAAGAATAACCTTCTATTACTTGCTTCCAAGTTTAATATAGACGCGAGAAAAGCTGGCATAGAACAAGCGGGTCTCTATGCGAACCCGAATATTTTCGTGGATCAGAGTATTTTCGCAGAGCCTACACAACGTTATTTCGATTTTACCAGATCGGGACAAACTGTGGTTCAGATCCAACAGGTATTCTTACTTGGTGGTAAGATAGACAAACGGATCAGAGTCGCCGAGTTAAGTGCTAAGATGAGCGAGCAGGAATTTTATGATCTTGCAAGAGCGCTCATTACTAAACTTCGTAGGACCTTCTACTTTATTCATTATTATAGAGATGCGATTGCTTTCTATGATAAAAGTTTGATCGCTCTGGATAAAACAGTAAACTCCGCAGAACTCGCATATAAAAGAAGAGCAGTTCTTCAGTCTGAAGTTTTACGTTTAAAGGCACTTCTATTCTTCTTAAGAAAAGAAAGAGAAGATCTTAGGATCAAAGTCCTCGAAAGAGAAGCGGATCTAAGAGTTTTACTTAACGAAGATGCTTATAAAAGCCAATCAGTCGCAATCGTTCCAGTTTTGGATCTGGACTTTGTAGAAAAAGCAACCATCGAAGGTTTAAAATTAGATAATATGCTTGCTAAGGCTCGGGAATACAGACCTGACCTGAAAAAGGCAGTACAAGCATTAAGATACGAAGAAGCAAACCTGGAATTGCAACATGCAAACGCGATCCCAGATCTTGCCTTCGGCCCAATGTACAACAGAGGGGGAACGGCCTTCCAGAACTATTGGGGGATTACTGCTCAGTTGAATATTCCGATCTTTGATAGGAACCAAGGTAATATCAAGGCTGCCGAAAAATCCATCCAAGTCAGAAAACAAGAATTGAAAAACTTGATCTTGGAAGTGGAAAACGATGTAAGCGTTGCTTTGGCTACTGCAAAAGCAAAAGACGATCTCTATAAAAAATTCAGAAACACTTATACTTCGGATTACGCGAACCTCGCGGAGGATATGATCCTTAGTTACGAAAAACGTTATATATCCATTTTAGAATTTGCAGATTTCTTCGAAACATACAGATCCAGCATCGTGGAAATGTTACGCCTCCAAACTGACAGAATGGAAGCGATCGAAGGAGTAAATTACTCGGTCGGAACGGGGCTGATCGTCCCAAGTTATAAATCCAACGGAGATTCCGGTACTCAGGAAGGGGGCTCGAAATGATTCCATCATCTAACAAACTTAGAATTTTATTAATCGTTCTGGTGGCGGCAGTTTCCGTTTCCATCGTTTCTTTTACTCTGAACAAGGGTGGGAAGAAGACCCCACCTCGACCTCAAAAGGCGATCGTCCATGATCACGGAGAAAGGATCGAATTTAAGGAAAATAGTCCCGGCTTAGAGATCGTTAAAAGTGCGGAAATAGGAAAACCTGGAGAATTCGTAAACGTAGAAGCTCCTGCAAGGTTGATTGCTACTACTTCTCCTTCCGTTTCGGATTCAGAACAGATCGTATTATTCGAATCAGCAGAGTTGAACGATCTATATGTTGGTTATGTTCATGCAAAGAACAGTCTGAATAGATCACGTAAGAATTTGGATCGTATCAAGGACATGTTCAAACATAGGGTCGCCACTGAAAAGGATCTGATCGAAGCAGAGACTGAAGTAAACAACGATGAAGCTGAATTCGCTGAGTTCGAAGGAAAACTGAGAGCTGTGGGTTTAAATCCTGCAATGATCAAAAAAGCTCCAGGCCAAACTGCTTGGATCATTTCTGATGTTCCTGAATCTCAACTTTCCAATTTGCAAAAAGGAAAAAGAGTGAGGGTAGTCTTTAACTCCTTCCCGAACCAAGAATGGACCGGAACGGCAGAAGCATTGGGAGATAACGTAGATCCTTATACAAGAACCGTAAAGGTAAGGATCGCGATCAAAAACGAAGGTTATAGATTAAAACCAGGAATGTTTGCTACGGTAAAATTCCCTGAAGAAACAGGAAGTGACTCCGTGGTCATTCCTTTCAATTCAGTGGTTACTGTAGAAGGTAAAAATTACGTATTCGTAGAAGAAACTGCTCATGAATTTTTCAGAAGAGAAGTTGTACTTGGGATCTCTACCAGAGAAAGAGTTAACGTTCTGGAAGGTTTGACCAAAGGCGACAAGGTGGTTGTAGAAGGGGCCATTCTATTAAAAGGACTTAGTTTCGGATTTTAATCAATATGAAAAGAATACTAAGTTTTATTATTATAATATTCTTATTTTCTTTTGTTTCATCCGTTTATTCGGAGGAAAAGAAAAAAGATTATAAGAGCGAGGACATTTCGCCCGAGTGGACTCCGGATGCTGATCGTAAGACCAAATTCGGAGAGGAAGAGAAAGACGAGCTTACCCAGAAGGCTCTTCCTAAATCTACGAACTTCTTCGTGTACGGAGCGAGTATAGGTTCTCCTGGAAGTATCAACTTTAATTTGGGATACTATTATAAGGATATCGTAATACGAGGATCCGGCGGTCATTGGGGCCCGCATTGGTGGGGATGGCAGGCAGATCTAGGATTTAGTTTTTGGAAAACTTCTGTAATTGCACATAGCGTTTCTGTAGTCATAGGACAATTCCAAGTGGATCCTTTTGCTCCTGAGTTAGGACGAGGTGGACAAACTTCTTATCCTACAGGCAGCGATTTTCCAGGTTACCAACATAGGAATCCTACCTTTGAAGATCTAATCATTCGTTCTTATATAGCTGAACAGAATCCGAATCTTGCTACTTTTTTGGAATATGAGAGTAGGGATAAACAGAAGGTAACTTTAAACCAAAGATATATAGGACTTACCTATGATTTCCTTCTTGGAAATTTCTTTCTGCAAGTTGGTGGAGGAATAGGAAGTGGAGATTATAAAAATCCTCAGCTTCTTATCCAATTAGGTTACTTCTTTGACACGAGGTCATACTGATGATAGATAAACTCATAGAATCCGTACTTAAGTTTAGAGTTCCTACTATTATCGCTTCTGTCTTTGTAGCGGTTTTAGGAGTTTGGGCCTGGACAGACATTCGAAAAGAAGCCTATTCGGATATCGCAGACACACAAGTCCGTTTGATCGCTAAATTTCCGGGAAAAGCAGCCGTTGAAGTAGAAGAAAGAGTAACTCTTCCAATTGAGAGGGTATTGAATGCGATCCCTAAAGTTGCAGTTCGTCGTTCCAGAACCATCAATGGTCTTGTGGTATTCCAATTCGTTTTCGAGGATGGGACAGACGATTATTTTGCAAGGATGCGACTTATGGAAAGGGTCGCAGATGCTGATATTCCGGAAGAAGTTCAACCAGCTTTAGGACCAATGAGTTCTCCAGTAGGAGAAATTTTCAGATATGTGGTTGAGTCCGGTGGTAATCACACTCAAATGGAATTAAGAACGATCCAAGACTGGATCGTAATGCCAAAAATGCTTTCTATTCCTGGAATTGCAGATGTGGTCACATTCGGTGGTTTGCCAAAACAATTCCATATAGTAACTTCTCCCGATAAATTAATACGTTTTAAACTTACGATAAACGATGTAATCCAAGCAGTTCAGGTTAATAATTTGAATACGGGTGGAAACCTACTTTTACAAGGTGAGCAGGGATTTCCAATCCGTTCTTTGGGTGCAATCAGAGAAGCCCAACATATAGAAAACATCGTAGTAAAGACAGTGAATGGTGTCCCTGTATTCGTTCGTGACCTGGCTACTGTGGAAATTTCTCACCCTATTCCGAGTGGGGTCTTAGGTTATACGGTGCGCATAGACAATCAGATAATGGATATAGATTCCTCAGTCCAGGGTCTTGTGGCAATGCGAAGGTGGGGTGATCCCAATGAAATGGGAGATCGTATCCGTGCCAAAGTAAAAGAGATAAATGAAAATTATCTTCCCGATGGAGTACAACTTAGGACCACTTATGATAGAAGTGACCTTGTAAATTATACATTACGCACTATCGGAAGGACACTTCTGGAAGGAGTGATGGTTGTAAGTTTGGTTTTGATCTTCTTCATCGGAAGTGCAAAGGCTTCTCTTGTGGTAGTGGCAACTATTCCTTTTGCTTTATTATTCGCGTTCCTTCTCATGAACGTAACCGGGATTCCTGCAAGTTTATTGTCTTTAGGAGCTATCGACTTCGGGATCGTAGTGGATGGTGCTGTGATCATGGTAGAAAATATCATGAGAAGATACAGAGATGCTACTCCTGGTGATAAAAGTAAGGGAATCATTAAACTGACCGCAGAGTCTGGCTCTGAGGTTGGGACCGAAATTTTATTTTCCATTTTGATCATCATACTTGCTTATTTGCCGATCTTCTCCTTCGAACGTATCGAAGGTCGTTTGTTTAAACCGATGGCTTTCACTATCTCCTTCGCGATCTTCGGAGCTTTAATTTTCTCTATGACCGTTGTTCCGGTCTTAATGACTTTTATGTTCCGAAATTATTTCGAATCGGAGAAACCTGGACCTATTGCATGGCACAACCCAGTGTATGAATGGATAGAAGTGCGTTACAAAAAGCTAATAGTTTATCTGGTCGAAAGATCTAAGAGGGTCGTGCTTTATTGTTTCACATTAGTGATCATATTTTTAGGAATAGGTGGATACAAACTTGGAACCGAGTTCCTACCAGAGATGGACGAAGGTGGTTTTAACCTAAGGATATTTTTCCCTGTAGGGATCTCTCTTCCAGAAGCACGTAAATTTATGCCTAAGATCCGGGAAACGATCTATAAAAACGAACAGGTAAGTGTTGTACTTTCTCAGTTAGGAAGAAACGACGACGGAACTGATCCTCTTCCTCCCAACCGACTGGAAGTGCTTGTAAGTTTAAAAGATTACGACGACTGGAAAGAAAGGATTACCAAACAAGAACTTCTTCTAAGAATGAAAAACGATTTAGAGGCTACTCTTCCTGGAGCGAGGATCAGTTTCTCTCAGCCTATTATGGACAACTTGTCGGAAGCGATCATGGGGACCATCGCTGACCTTGCAGTATTCGTATCCGGACAAGACTTAAAAGTGATGCGTAAGCTTGCAGAAGAGATCTTGGATATTGTAAAGGATATGCCAGGAGCAAGTGAGTTCGGTATAGAGCAGGAAGCTGACAGCCCTCAGTTGACTGTCCGGATCGACAGGGAAGCCGCGGCTCGTTATGGCATCAATGTAAGTGATATACAGCAGATGGTAGAAGCTGCTATCGGAATGCAAAGGATCAGCACATTGTATGAAGGGCCTTCCGATATTCCTCCAAAAACACCTGCTCGATTCGGGATAGTAGTCCGATTCTCCAAGGATTACAGGGCTTCCAAGAGGGCGATAGAGGCAATGCCTATTATTTCACCTAAAGGAGAAAGAGTTCCACTTTCTCAATTAGCAAAAATCACATTGGAAGACGGACCTACTATGATCTTTCGTCAGGAAGGTAGAAGAACGATTACTGTCCGAACAAATGTAAGGGGCCGCGACCAAGGAGGATTCGTAAATGAACTTCGTAAAAAAGTCCAACAGAAGATTAAACTTCCGGAAGGATACGAAGTACGTTACGGAGGACAGTATGAGAACCTGGCCCGAGTCGGTAAGAAGTTAGCGATCGTTATTCCGGTAACTATTGCGATCATTTTCGGCGTATTATTCTTACTTTATAGAAATCTAAAATACGTTTACGTTGCGTTGGCTTGTCTCCCTCTTTCCTTGGTAGGAGGAATGTATGCGCTTCTATTCAGAGGATATTATTTTAACGTATCAAGTGGGGTAGGGTTTATCTCTCTTTTCGGGATTGCTACCATGTCGGGAGTTCTTTTCGTTTCCAGGACAAATCACCTTTTAAGAGACGAGCCAACATTGACCACGAAGGAAGCGGTTACACAAGCCGCAGTGATACAGTTGCGACCAATGTTAATGACAATGTTACTTGCATTGCTCGGACTCATCCCGGCTACTTTGGCATCTGGAGTAGGCTCCGATGTCCAAAGACCTTTGGCTACGGTGATCGTAGGCGGTCTATTCTCCGCTTTATTCCTGGTGTTAACAGTATTACCTTCGCTTTATTTGGTTTTGGTGGGAGATAGAAAACATCCAGTCGAACCTGAGACATTCGAACTTCATCCGGAAGCATATGTTTCCTTATACGATGAAGACGATATAGAAGGCGCTCTTCCAGCACATAGAAACGGAAGTAAAAAGGTAAAGAAAAAAGTAGTCGCTAAAAAGAAACGTTAGTTTATGCACTTGTTTTAAATAAAGACAGGTGATGACTATGAATCTACCCGAAAAAATTTTGATCCTAACTGGGGTCTTAAATTTAGCATACGGAAGTTTGACAGGATTTGCGTATGCGTTCGCGAGAATGAAGGCTGAATTCCCTTCCAGATATTTGCAAGCTGCTCATATCGGACCATTGATGCAAGGTGCTATGATCCTTGGTTTGGTATTTGCGTTTCAGCTTGCACCTCTTTCTGAAACAGCAGCTCTTGTTGGAGCAATTTCTTTTGCAGTTTCTTCCGGATTTATCGCATTAAAAGATACTGTGGATTGGCTCCAAGGTATCAAAGACGAATTTAAGGAAAATCCTCCCCTTGGAAAGATCCTAGGTGGAATCGGAGTGACTGCGAATCTGGTCGGGATCTCGATTATTGTTTATGGGGTTTTAGTAGCTTAATAGCTTTCTCTCACTAAGCCGGAAGAAGAATCAGAAGGTCGCCGGTGTCGAAACCGATCCACTATCCGACGTATAAATCTTAAAAATCTATCTAAGGATCTTACAATTTCTTGGGTAGATTTTTGAAATTCCGATCCGAGAAACGACTGTTAACTCGAAATCTTTTTACGTTTTTTTCGTTCTAAAAATCTTAAGAGGGTCTGAACGATGAGCGAGCAATTAAAAGCAAAACTTAAAAAAGCAGAAACCGGCTTTTGGAAAAAGACATTCAGATCCTGTTGGAATGCACTTCCTCATTCTTTTAGAAGACAGTTGGTTGCCATGTCGGGGCAATCTGATCTGGATTTCTGAGAGTTAACCTTCTTCTTTCCTTATTTAATATCTATCCAGTTTCTATGGAGATAAAAAAAGAGCGCCCGAACGGACGCTCTTTTTCGTAGAAATCTACTTAATTCGAATTAATCGAACTTAGCAACGACCCCTAAGGTTATACCATATTGGTCTTTACTTTTCTCACCACTTTGGGTTACGAATTGATAACCGGTTGCCCAGTCTCTTCTCATATCCAATTTGATGAGTAGGTTTTCAGTGTAGTTCCAAACTGGAGTAACAGTAAATGTTTTGTACTGTCCGTAGTTAGAAGATCCACCGTAATCTTTGTAGTTTTTCGGGTCTAAAGCCGCAAGAAGTTGATCAGCAGTTAAACCAGCTAATGAAGGAGTTACTGCAAGGATTTGCTCTGCGATCGCTTTATCTTGAGCGTATTTTCCAGCATACCAAGAGTTAGCTGCTTGAGATCCTGCAAACGGGTTGAAGGTAGTCAAACGACCATTGTTGTGGCTATCGTCGATATACTCAACACGGACGTTAACTCCCCAAGTCTCACCGATCTTGAACTTACTGAAGATACCATAAGCCTTATAAGAACTTTTGGTACTTTCGGTAGATACGGTTCCACCTAGGATAGTTTCAACTGTAGCTGCACCTGTTGGGTTGTACTGTTGTTGCGCAAGGTTAGCCGCTGCTGCACCACCTGCTTTTTCACTCCAAGTATAGTCTAAGTCGACTTGGATCCTATCGGTAGGAGTGATAGACAAGATTGCATGGTTCATGAACCAATAATCTTTGTTATACTTTGCTGAAGGAGCGGTTAGAGCGGATACAGCTGGATCTCCAGTTTGCGCCGCTAATTGATCAGCCAATAATTGTTTGGTTGGATCGATTCTTCCAGTTGCACCATCTTGAGAATACAAAGTGTTCCAAGTAATGGAAAGTTTGTCTTCGATCAAGGTTCCTTTTAACTGTGTTCCAATCGCTTTATGTTGAGTAGCTGCTTCGTAGAAGTAGTTATTCGTAGTGCTTCCGTCTGGAACTCCAGTTCTATAACCAGTACCACCACCACTGTTATACAGATAAAAGGTTCCTGCCCATTTGTCTGTAAATTGAGTAGTTAAGCGAGCACCGGTGTGAATGAAGGGGATTGTGTTTTGGAAGATGGCCCCTATCGAGTAGTTAGGGTTGTTCATCGATTCCAATACTTCATAACCAATATGCGTTGCCATTTTACCAACGTCTAAGGTCATCCCTTTCAATACCGGGAAATACATACTGATGTATGCTTGTTTTAGCATATTATAGTTGTAAATTCCATTGTACTGAACGTAAGGGGCTTCCTGATACGCGTTGTTTTGTCCGTTTTGGAAATCCACACGGAATCCCCAAGGGCTGGATTTTTCTGCAGTTTTTTGAACAGCAAGAGCTGCTGCGTTAACACCAAAGTTTTTGTTGCTGGTCTCGAACGCTCTGGTACTATCTACGGCGCTTCCTTGGAGTGGGTTGTTATTGTACATGTAGTACACATCCACAAATCCAGAAAAATCTACCTTATCATACCATTTCGTATCTTCAGGTTCTGGGGCTGGAGCAGCTTTCACTGCACCTGCTGCCTTCGGGTCCGGTGTTTCCTTCTTCGGCTGGGCAAAAATCGAAGAGGCGGTCACCAGAGTAAAGGTAGCAATGAGGCTGGCTGTTTTTTTTCTCATCATTCTCCTAAATCTCCTATGCCGATAAGTATGCAACTAGCGTGCCAACATGTTAAAAATAGGCAAAGAGACTAAATCAGCCTTAAAAACGATTCTAAATCGATTATTCGGTGCTCATATTTTATAAACTTTTCGGGCTAATTTCTATATACTAACAGAGTGCTTAAAAAATAAGCATAACTTAGAATGCTCAAAGACTGGGCAATTTGGAAGATGTTATGGTTTTGATAGGATTTGTAGGCACTTCGACAAGTCGTAACCCTAAACTAAATCCTTCGAGTTAGTTAGATTTGCGGATTAGATCGAGCAGAAGGTCTTCTGAATTTAGATTTGGATCTTGGAGCACAGCATGTAGAGAAGACCTCAATACTTCTCCTAGTTTGGGAGCTGGGAGTTCTGGGAACTTCTCTCGGATCAGGTTTCCATCTATGGTCAGATCAGAGAGTAGAAGTGGGGGATTTTTCTTCCATTCTTGCTCTGCGCTTACAAGCCAAAATGCCTCTTCGTTTAGGAAGGCGGACCAAAGATGGGAAAGTTCTAAGCAACAATCCCAATATTCCATTTTACCAGCATATTGTGCGACCGGATGGAGCAAATGAGTGCGAAGCCCCGGAGAAGTTTTTAATTCTTCTCTATGTTGGATGAGAGAATACAAAGTTTTTACAAGAAACTGAGAATCTTTTGTCCTTTGATTTGAGAATCTGAGTTCTTTAAAAAATACAGTAGAGTCAGAAAGACAGTTTTGTTCTGAAAAGCAGGACGCTAGGAAGTAAGCTATCTTCGATCTTTCGGATGATTCTATAAGTTTGGAAAATCCGTTTTTATTTTTTTCCCAGTCTCCGGAATATAATTTGGTTTTGCTGAATAATTCCAGAATTTTATATTTTTTTAATAGATCCAATCCACCGATCGGGTTTTTACCTTTGAGCACTTTTAAAAATTCGTCGTGTATTCTTTCTGGGGAAACTTTTGCAGTGACTTGTCTGCAGGTTTCGATTGCTTCTGCAGTTTCCGGATGGATTGTAAATCCGAGTGTGGAAACAAATCGAATTGCTCTGACTGGCCTGAGTCCATCTTCCGTAAATCTGGAGACTGGGTTTCCGATTGTCCTAATTAAAGAATTTTGAATGTCTTCTAATCCAGAATGTTCGTCTACTAACGTTTTTTTCAGAAGGTCCAAAGCCAAGGCGTTCATTGTGAAATCCCGTCTTTTCAGATCTTCGCTTAGGCTTACTCCGAATTGTACAGTTTCGGGCCTTCTTCCATCTATATAATCTTCGTCTTTTCTGAATGTGGTCAATTCATAGGATCTATCTTGGAATAATACTGTGATGGTTCCGTGCTTGATCCCAGTCGGAACAGTTCTTTTGAAAATCTTCTGCATTTTTTCCGGAGATATGGAAACTGCAAGATCGTATTCATGAGGGATTTTATTTAAGATTAAATCTCGGACGCTTCCGCCGACAAGATAAGCTTCTCCTTCATGATTTCGTATAGTATTACTAATCTCTAATAGATCCTCTAAAAAAGGAGAAGGGATTTGCGAGATAAGTTTATTTGGATCCGGATTCATCATTCCTGGACGATCTTTTTCCAAATTGGTAGATAACGGTCTTTAAGTGCAGGGTTTTTGGAAAAAATTTCCTCTACTTGCTTTTTGGTTTTTTCATCTACTGAGACTCTTAAAAAGGGAAGGTCTGCTTGTTGGGAAAGGATTTGGTCAATCCTTCTTCCTGTTTCATCCCAGGCGGTATTGCAGATCTCTTTGTATTCTTGGTCCTGATGTTCGTTACATAGGATCGCAAGTTCCAAAACCTTTCCTTCTTTTTGTAGTTCTTTCATTTTATCTAAGATGTTGGCTTTGCAGGTTTGGAATAAGAGTAGGAAAAGAATTAGTATCTTCTTACAGCCCATACATGGAATTTTTCGAGAGGATTCTTAATAGGAAAACCTTTTTTTAAGATTCGAAGGCCAGGTTTGCGAGCTTATCGGCGCGCTTATTTTTTTCCCTTGGAACATGGTGAATTGAGAAAAGTTTCAGTTTAGAAGTCAGGGCCTTGACCTTTTCTTTTGCAACTTGCAGGTGAGGGGATTTGACCTTGTATTCTCCCTTGAATTGTTTCACTACCAGTTCTGAATCCAAGTAGGCTGTAACTTCGCTAGCGTCTTGGGAGAGGCAATATTCTATCCCTGCTTCCAGGGCCGCCCATTCCGCGACATTATTGGTTCCGTTGGAGATCCTACGCGAGATAGAATGCACCTCGACTTCTTCTTCATAAACGGCAACCCCAATGGAAGAAGGTCCCGGATTTCCTTTAGAAGCACCGTCGCAGTATATTTTGAACTTTTTCACCGGGTTTAATCTTGGTTTTTAGATCCAAAAATGAATTGGAAAGGTCTCCAAAAAATTAAATATCCCACGAGGATCAGTAAGGAAAGGAAAAAGGAGACTATCCCTAAAACTAAAAATTGTAAGCTTCGATACAAATGATCGAATGTATGAGGGAAGAATAACCCTCCGATCAAGCACAGAAGTCCGGCTGCTAATAAGGCAAACAGAACAAAAGGAAGGGATAGAAAATAAAACAGATAGCTGAGGATCGTTAATCCGAAAGCCAATTTATAAGCGTTCCAACGTGCCGGATGATCCATCATTAAACCAAATACCATCAATAGTCCTATCCTTCGAAGGCTTTGGTTTGGCAATGTAAAAATAGATATATATCATGGCAAAGATGGGCCTGGACTATTTTGCATTTCTGAATTCTCTTCCAGAAACTCCCGAGTCAGAATGCGCCTATTATCCGAAAAGAAATTCAAAGGTGAAAGGTTTCTTTTCTAAGGAAAAACTTCCGCCTGAAATTTTAGATGATCTTTTTCGTTTTGGGTTTAGAAGGTCTGGCAATTTATTTTATAGGACCAATTGTTCTGTATGTTCTCATTGTCTCAGTTATCGAGTTCTATTGCCTGAATTTTTTCCTAGTTCAAATCATAGAAGACTGATCAAAAAGAATCAGGACCTGATCGTAAAAATATCTCCGCCGGTTATTGATGATGATAAAAAGAATTTATATGTGAAGTACCAAAAGTCCCGTCACGAAGGATCTTACGGTGAATCTGAATCTGAAATTTTGGAGACTATGAAGTTCCAGATGTATGAGGGTTCTGAAAATTCTGGGGAACTTCTTCTTTATAAAAACGATGCACTTTTAGGTTGGATCTTATTGGATCTGGGACTTGAAACTGTGTCTGCTGTGTATTCTGTTTTTGATCCAGAAGAATCTAAAAGAAGTTTGGGAAATTTTTTGATTCTTTCTTCTATTCTTTGGGCTAAGGAGAACGGATTTAAAGAATTTCAATTAGGTCTATTTCTTCCGGGACATCCTAAGATGGATTATAAAAAGAACTGGAAGCCGGCAGAAATTTTGGACCGTGCTAAAGGTATTTGGAAGAAGAGTGAATCTTTTCTTTCTGATTATATTTTAGAGAATGGTCCTGATGGAGACAAACGTATTACGTCTTGAACTCGGGTCATTCTTCTCTCCAAAACACCCCAAATCAGGCTTGTCAGTCTGGCCTTGCGTCTCAGAAAGGTTGGTATGGCTAAAAAGATCATCGTAGTAGGCGCTTCTAGCGGTATCGGAAAAGAAATTGCATCTCAATTGATCGAAGAGGGACATCAAGTTGCGGCTTTTGCAAGAAGAGAGAAGGAACTGAAAAAACTTCCTTCTTCCAAAGTAAAAAACTTATTCGTTAAACATGACGTTACAGAATACTCCAAGGTCCCAGGAGAATTTGCAAAGGCTGTTAAAACATTAGGCGGCTTGGACGAAATTTATTACGCATCCGGTGTGATGCATAGAGTTGGCGCAGAAGAATTTTCTGTAGAGAAAGACTTGGAAATGTTAGAAGTAAACCTTTTAGGTTGTGTTGCTTGGTTAAACTCGGCAGCTACTTATTTCCAAGAAAAGAAGGCTGGTAAAATTATAGGTATCTCTTCTATCGCAGGTGATAGAGGCCGCAGAGGAAACCCAGTTTACAACGCATCTAAAGCTGGAATGTCCACTTACTTAGAAGCTTTACGCAATCGTTTAGCAGTAAAAGGGATCCAAGTAGTGACTGTAAAACCTGGCATGATCGAAACTCCAATGACAGAAGGTCTATCTGGACTTATGTGGTTGATCACTGCTAAGGAAGCTGCGCAAGTTATATTAGCAAAAGTGAATGCAGGAAAAGAGAACTTCTATGTGCCGGCGCGTTGGGCCTTAGTTTCTTTGATCATTCGACTTATTCCTTCTTTTATTTTCAGAAAACTTTCCGTTTAAGGAAAAGGTGATCCAAAATGGCAACCGCTTCTAAAAAAAAGACCGTTAAAAAAACGACATCTTCCAAAACTAAAAAAGCGGGTTTCGATCTTAAAGAGTTCGAGTCCCGTTTAAGTTCTGCTCAAAAGGTAGAAGCCTGGGGAATGAACCATTTCTCCAATAGTAAGGTTTTTTTACCGACATCTATCCAAGACTTTAAGGATCTATTCTCTTATGCAAGAGATACGAATACTAAAGTTGCATTTAGAGGTGGTGGTTGTAGTTACGGTGACGCTGCCACAAACGAACAAGGTATCGTAGTAGATATTCGTAACTTTAATAAGATCTTATCCTTTGATCCTAAAACTGGCATCTTGGTAGCAGAATCCGGCGTTACCATCAAACAACTTTGGGAATTTGGGATTGAAAGAGGATTTTGGCCTCCTGTTGTTAGTGGTACAATGTTTCCTACTCTAGGTGGCGCACTTTCTATGAATATTCATGGAAAGAATAACTTTGCTGTTGGGCCGATTGGAGATCATATCCAAGAATTTACTTTCTTAAGTCCTGATGGGAAAGAGTCTACTTGTTCTCCTAAAAAGAATTCGGATCTATTTTATTCTGCAATTTCAGGTTTTGGAATGCTCGGAGCATTTCTAACAGTAACGATCAAACTCAAAAAAATCTACTCAGGTAAGATGAAGGTTTGGCCGGTCAATACTGCAAACCTCCAAGAGATGTATGATTATTTCGAAAGAGAATACAAGCAGTCCGATTATTTAGTAGGTTGGGTGGATGGATTTGGTTCTGGAAAAGGTTTAGGCCGTGGCCAGATCCATAAAGCAGTTCATCTTAAAGCAGGAGAAGATCCTGGCTTTCCTGAAAATTGCAAATTAGAAAATCAGATTTTGCCAAGCACATTCTTAGGGATTATTCCTAAGTCTTGGATGTGGCTATTCATGTATCCATTCAGCAATAAACTTGGAATGAGATTTGTGAACTTCGGGAAATGGATCTCAGGGTTTTTAAATAATAATAAACCTTACGAACAAGGACATGCTGAATATGCTTTTCTTTTGGACTATGTTCCGAATTGGAAATTTATGTACAAGCCTGGTGCAATGATCCAGTACCAAAGTTTTATTCCGAAAGAGAACGCAGTCAAAGGTTTCGAAGAAATCTTAAGTCTTTGTCAAAAAAGAGGGATCGTGAACTGGTTGGGTGTATTCAAGAAACACAGACCAGATAAATTTTTACTCACTCATGCTGTAGATGGTTATTCTATGGCTATGGATTTCCCTCTAACCAAAGGAAATAAGACTAAACTTTGGGAACTCGCCAAAGAAATGGATGAGATCGTTGTGAAGAATGGAGGAAGATTCTATTTTGCAAAAGATAGCACTCTTCGTCCTGAAGTTTACAGAAGATCTATGCCTAAGCAAAATCTTGAGAAGTTCAGAACTATGAAGAAAAAACTAGATCCTAAAAATCTTTTAGAGTCTGATTTGTTCAGAAGAGTCTGGGGAAAATAAACAACTCTTTTTGATTTTTTCTCACGCCAAGTCGCTAAGTATAGAAGGTTTCTGGAGAAGTTGAACAAATCTCTTTTTATCTTTGCGGCTTCGCGTGAACTTTGCTAAATTCTAAAGTTTCCATATTGATTGACGGACTTTGGTGAAATGTTCTATTCTTGAATTCAAAATGTTCAGATTTAGGAACTAAAACTTCTTTAGGATAAGAATCTTTAAAACCAACAATTGTGACTTGGGTTTTTCCGATCCCATACAATTTTTCTAAAAGAGAATCGAAAGATTCAGCAGAATCGATTTCGTATACTTCTCTTTCCTCTCTAAAAGAATTAGAAGGCAAAAAGACGGAACCTTTTCTGTATATCACTGTTTTGGAAGTGTGATCGCTAAGTTCTTTTTGTTCGGTCACGATCGACTTGGTGAATTTATAATATAATCTGTCGAATACCACTCCACCTACAATAGAGTAAGAAAGAAGAAGTATGGCCGTTATCTGAAATGGTTTACTAAGCGTTTCCCAATTTTTTTCCAGGATAGAAAATAAGAATAAAAGCAAAAAGGGGAGAATGGTGATTAAAAACCTAGGTCCGAATAATACTCCCTGCCAAAAATTAGTAGAAGTCAAAAATCCAGAGAGAAGTATGAAGATCCCCAATCCATATAAAATCCGAGTTAAAGGATCTGATTTTGGTCTCCATAAAACAATAAATGCCAAAGCTGGATAGGCGCCAAATAATCCCAAGGAACCATTTCCTAAAAACACCAATTGGCCTAGATAGTAGATCTGTGCTAATAAGTTATAAGTAGATGATTCTTGCAGATAACCTCTAGAGCCCAGCGGATGTCCTACAACCGAATAATTGATCACCGCTTGGATGATCAAAAATGTCCCGAATGTAAATGGGAATAGTGCCGTTTTTGGGTTTCTGAATATTCTAAAAGCATAAACTAAGGAAAGACTCGCTGCTAATAAAATTGTTTCTTGTCGGAAGAACGCAGCAAATCCGAAAAAGCCCCCTGCAAATACTAAATCAACTGATTTAGAAGATTGGTCTTCTTTGAGTAAAAAATAAATTCCTTGGGTGACTCCATAGATTGATATAACTGTTTCTGAAAGATCTGTAGAGAATAAACTAAATGCAGATCCCAAGAGTAATAAGATTAAAAAGAAAAATTTAGATTTTTCCTTTAACTGGAACAATTCTGAAATTTGAAATAATGCTCTTAGAGTTAAAATTCCAAAAACTAAGGATAAGAGGAAACTTCCGAATCTTCCCATCAAGAGAGCGAATGGATACTGGATTGCAGTGTAATAAAAAGGAAAAACGTAATAACATTTTCCTTTATAAACATGGGTCATTGTCGACCCTTTTTTAAGATCTAAAGGTAAAAATCTAAATTCAGGATCTATTTCTTTTCCGGAGTATCTGCAGGAAAAATCAGGCAAACCATTTTGCAGAAGGTCCGCAAGTTGTTGTTGTTTGATCGCTCCGTCTCCTACCCGAATCCCTGTTTGGTACTGCCATGACAGAAATAAGGATAAAAACACTGCTCCAAAGATCAGAAAGCCTAAAGGTTTACCTGTAAAGGAAGATACTCGGGAGAGAAGACGATTGAACATTCTGCTAAGAAGTCCCGGGAAAATCCAAGGTCAAGAAGAAATCCCTAAAGAAAGTTTTAGACCGTTCTTTGCAGTCTGAATTCTGAATGACACTTAGGTTCCGAATGTTTCTTTGGAGCTTGTGAATTCTGTCTTAGAAAAGATCCGCTCCTTCTTTCAAAAACCTCTTCCTAAATTCCTTTTTCCGATCTCTTGTATTCTGTTTATCTATGTGGTGGTCTTGAATTCCTGGGTAACGGAAGATGCTTATATTAGTTTTAGGACTGTGGATAATTTTCTAAATGGTTTCGGTCTTAGATGGAATACGTATGAAAGAGTCCAGGCTTATACTCATCCACTTTGGCTATTTGGTCTTATCTTTCTTTCCTTTTTGAAAATCCCTGTATATTATTCTTCTTTAATTCTTTCTTGGATCTGTGTAGGAGCGACAGTTTATTTGCTCATTTCTCGTTTTGCAAAAAGAGAAGGGGGATTATTTCTAGGTTCTTGGATATTCTTAGTATTACTGACTTCCAGAGCATTTGTAGATTTCTCTAGTTCCGGTTTAGAAAATCCTCTTTCATTTCTTTTGATCGTTTTATTTTTAGAGAAGGCATTCGATCTAAAGATAAAGGCAGATTTTCGAGACATTTTTCTTTTCTTTTTTTACCTTTCTTTATCTTATCTGAACAGGCAAGATACTGTTCTTTTAGGACTTCCTTTCCTTCTATATTTATATAAACCTTTAAAAGAGAAACTTTCCTGGGGTAAGTTTGTTAGCGCATCCGTTTTAGGAATTCTCGCTATTCTTTTCTGGTCGGTGTTTTCATTAGTATATTACGGATATCTGTTTCCGAATACTGCGTATGCAAAATTGAATACTGGTCTTACTGTTTCACATCTATGGCCGTATGGTTTGGACTATTTGGAGAATAGTTTTCGTTGGGATATTTTTACTTCACTAACGATCAGTTCTGTAATTTTACTTTTACCTTATTTTCTCTGGAAAAAGAGAATTTTGGAAGCGGCTCTGTCAGCTGGGGTAGGGCTCTATATTCTATATATATGCTCCATAGGCGGGGATTTTATGGCAGGAAGGTTTTTTGCTCTTCCTTTTGTAGCCTGCATATTTTTGTTTTCGGAATATTCTAGTACTTATCTTCCTAGAGTGAGCGTTCTATTCTTCGTCGCCTTATTCTTGTTAAACCAAAACTCTTATTTGTATATTACAAAAGACTATACTAGACTTAGAAATGATGGAGAGATCCAAGATGAAAAAGGTGCTTATTTTAGAAGCACCAACTTGATTCGCTCCGTCCAATCCCAAGATTTTCCGACTCATGGCTGGGCAGATGTAGGTAGGAAGCATAGAAAAGAACCGAGGGAACCTGGCAAGGCATGTGCTACGATCAACGTAGGCTTTTATGGCTATTTTGCGGGAGAAGATCGTAAGATTATTGACTCAAACGCTTTAACGGACCCTTTATTAAGTAAATTGAAATCAGTTTCTAACTGGAGAATTGGGCATTTTACGCGTAATATTCCTTTAGGATACTTAGAATCTGTTACTTCAGGACAAAATCAGATCCAAGATCCGCATCTAAAAGTATACTATGATCGATTGAAATTGTTAACCGAATCAGAAGATCTTTTCACAAAAGAGAGATTTATGGAAATTCTCCGAGAAAACTTAGGCGGGAATAGAAATTTAATACAAAATTCTGACCCAAGAACTCCATGGGTAGGAATTCCAGAAGGTTTCCGTTGTGGACTGGGAGTCGGTTACTAGTTTAAGTAGTCTTCATTCTTCTTTTATATTTTGATCGGAACTTTTGATTTTAAATTCTTGATCCTTCATGCAGGGTTCCCATTTTATTGTTAAGAATGAGTGAAGGAAGAACTTCTTGGAACGCATCCAAATGGCGGGAATGGTTTTCCGAAGGTGAGATTGTTCCGTATTTCCAGCCCATTCTGTCTGTCGAAAAAGATTCTATCTTCGGTTACGAAGCCCTTGCTCGTTTTATAGATAAAGAAGGGACTGTCCATAGTCTTGGTCCATTCTTCTTAGCCGATATTCCTCATTCTTTTTCCGTTTCCGAAAGAGAAGAATTCAAAAATCTTAAATTAGAAATAGATAGAACCGTCCGTAAAAAAGCGATGGAGAGAATTAGTAATACTCCAGGCTTAGATACTAAAGCAAAACTTTTTCTGAATATATCCCCTTCTTTCATGCAGGATTATCTTTCTTCCAAAACGGATGAAGAACCTTATACTTTACAAATCGCAAAAAGTTCCGGTTTGGATCCTAAAAGGATCGTGATCGAAATTGTAGAAGAACATTTTTCCGGGGAGATAGATCAGCTAAAACCATTGATCAATTTATATAAAAGATCAGGATTTTTGGTAGCGATAGATGATCTTGGATCTAAATCTTCTAACCTGGATCGGATCGGTGCATTACATCCAGATATTATCAAAGTGGACCTGGGATTGATCCGCAGTTCGGTTGCTTCTCGAAATTTCCAAGAGATCTTATTCACGTTGTCTAGACTTGCTGAAAGTTTAGGATGTTCTCTTTTATTCGAAGGTATAGAAACTGAAACCGAATTATACAATGCTCTTACATATGGAGCAAGGTTTTTACAAGGTTTCTATTTTGCGGAACCAGGTCCTGAGTTAATGGATATCAATGGCTTGAGTATTCGATTCTCCCAACTTCATGAACTATTCTTTAATTATAAAAAATACCAATTACTTCGGCGTATTAAGAAAGAGAAGGAATTGGAAGATCGTTTAGAATCTTCCGGTATCGAAGTGAATACTTCCGATAGTGTTGTTACCATTAAATTAAGAAATTCTTATCTACTTGAAAAGTCAGTTTTTAGGATGTATGTAACAAATCATGAAGGAAGACAACTTTCTCCCAATTATTCTGGGATCTCTGATTCAGGAATGTTAGAGGATGATTCTTTTGTAGGAAGGAATTGGAGTTGGAGACCTTATTTTTTAGAACAATTTTATAAAAATGCAAAAGATTCTTCCGGCGGTTGGATCGCGAGTAATCCATATTACGATCTGGAGAGCAATCTGCTCTTAGTTACTTATTCCAAAAGTATGGAAGAAGGAAATGTTCTATTCGTAGATGTAAGAATGTGGGACTTTCCTTAAATCCTTTCTAGTTCTGCAACATTCACTGTTTTAATCCAACCAAATAAACTTAAAAATTGAATACACCACCAACCTGGATCTAATTCTCCCTTTTGAAGAGAAAACTTACTAGATTCAGGAAATGCATGATGGTTATTATGCAAAGATTCTCCCATTGTCAAAAGTGAAATGAATGGAACATTATAACCCTGGGTGCATGCGTCCGGCACGACTCTGATCATTTCACCTTTTTTATGAGCATAATGTCCTACTAACCAATGCCCCAATATACATGTAGAAGTTCTTGCAAATATTCCCCAAACTACTAGGCCAAAACCTCCTACATAAGCAAAAATTGCGATCAGAGGAATTTGTTGTAATAGCCAGGTTTTTTCCAAAAATTGAATGATTTTATCTTGTCCGTATTTGTTTTCGTAATGAAATGTTTGGTGTTGTTGTAGCCGAATGGTGCAATTCATCTGTATTAAAAAATCTTTAAATACATTATCATAATGGCAGAAGAATGGGTGACAAGCCTTACTCCTTTGGGCCCAATCCCGTAAATCATGCAGATATCTTAAGGATAATGGGCCCCCTAAACCTGTTAAAACTCCTAGGTATGTTAAAAATCTTTTTAATCCTATTGAAGAAGAGAACGAATCATGGATTAAGCCTCGATGAATTCCTACAGAATGGCCAAAACTAAGTGTAAGAATGGTTAATGAAAATGAAATCAACGCATTCGAACTTGAATATGTTGAATATCCGAAGATTAGAAAAATGGAAACGGAAAAGATGAACAGAAGTGATTTGGTTGGTGCCCAGACAATCTTGCCTTCGCAAGGATCTAAAGTTTTGATTTCTGGAGAATATATCATAGAGCCTCCATAAAGCGGGGCTCTAAGAGAATTTAGGCGTTACCCGCTTCACTCTATATAATATACCTTTTTGAAAGACGATGAAGCCAAATTCATATCGTCTTTTGGAAATTTTTTTCCTTTTTAGCCAACTTTTACACCCGAGTCAGAAAGCATACGATTTACGTTATCTGTAAAACGTTTTTTCTCCCCAGGTCTTGCAGAATTTCCTTCCAAAGAAAGTCCTACATATAAGTTCCCATCCGTATCTCTTGCAATGGAACGTACTACTCCATACGCAGTGATCGGAGATTGCATTTTAAAAAATATATCGAATGTGAATCCTTTTCTTCTAGGAAGCTCATTATTTAGATCAGGATGATTGATCTTCACTCTTAAGCCACCTGTGGAAAGATCTATGACTGAGAATCTTTCCTTTACTAGGATCGTATTCGATTCTCTGATCCGATCCACCATATCAAAAGTAAGGGTTTTAATTTCCATTACTTCGGATATATCTATTTCCCTAGTCCTATTCTGGGCATGAATATATCCGATGGGGATTGCTTGCTCGTCATGGTTGATATAAATAACCGGAACGATCAGTTCTGATCTGATCTTTTGGTTTGCGTATTCAATAATCTTCTTACGAACATCGTCTTCGTCGCCTAGTTCATGTTCGTAATCAATAAATCCGTTCGGGTCTGAAGATTTAAAAGAATCCGGTTTTTGTGTATTCGGAATATATAATATTTTTCCAGTCTTTTTGACTAGATCGAATTTATCTCCGATAGAATTGAAAACGTCTATTTTGACTATATCAAACTTAGGCTTGAGAGTTCTTTCTGTATCTGCAAAATTTACTTTTACGGAAGTAGGGATATTGAATAAATTCGCATCAATTGTCGTTTTGCTCGTACGCAGGTTAGTGATCCAAACACTGCCATCCGGTGGTTTGATCCTAGTAAATTTTCTTTCTCTGCTTGCGATGGACACATGTTCCACCTGCATGATGAATTGATTATTCGGTTTTTCTTCGAGTACCTCGCATTCTAGTTCGACGTATCTCGCGAGTAATTTGTACAAAACAATATGAGCATTCAGCTTAAATTGTTCGGCCATCCGACCTTGTACTAAAATTTTTGTGGCGTCCTTATTGACGGAGAGGAGTTGAACGGATTCGTGAGTTTCCGTATCCCTTACGAGTAGATCTGTTTTGAGTAGAAATTTTCCAATGATATGGAGTTTTTTACCAGGATCTGTGATGAACTCTTTGTCTCTTTGTTTCCTTTGAACCTTTTCCATTAAATTCCTAGGTCGATCGGATTCCGGCGGAAAATTATCTTGATTCCAGCCTTTGGCTTCGTTTTGATGTAATAGGTAAGGTACACTAATGTCAAACCAATCTTACCGAGACTCCCAATTTTTAGACGGCCTATCCGGCGAAGAACTTTTCAGCATGCAAATCGGGCTTACCTATCGGGACTTTTTAGTCCTGCCCGGTTTTATCGATTTCAATCCTTCCGATGTAGAACTAGAGACTAGATTAACTAAAAAGATCAAACTCAAAAGACCATTCGTAAGTTCCCCAATGGACACTGTGACTGAGTCCTCAATGGCTATCGCACAGGCCCTTATGGGAGGGATTGGAATTATCCATTATAATAATACTGTAGAAGAGCAGGTTGCTGAAGTCAGCAAAGTGAAACGTTTTGAAAACGGTTTCATTTCTGATCCAGTTGTTCTCGGACCAAAAAATACAATCCACGATCTGGACAGGATCAAAGAAACTTTAGGATTCACGGGAATTCCAATCACTGCAGATGGAACCAGAAATTCTAAATTGGTCGGGATTGTAACCAATAGAGATATCGATTTTGAAAGAGATCGCTCCATTCCTGTGGAAAAAGTTATGACTACAGAAGTGATTACCGGAAAATCAGGGATCACTTTAAAAGAAGCAAACGATATTATCAAAAAAGAGAAGATCGGAAAACTTCCGATCATTGACAAGGACGGAAAACTTGTCTCTTTAGTTAGTCGTTCTGATCTGAAAAAGAATAAGGAATTTCCTGATTCTTCCAAGGATGAGAACAAAAGACTCAGATGTGGAGCTGCAGTTTCTACCTTACCTGAATCCAAGGACAGGGTCGCTGCATTGTATGAGGCCGGAGTAGATGTGATCATCATCGATTCCGCCCAAGGAAACTCGATCTATCAGATAGAGATGCTCCAATTCATTAAATCTAATTTTAAAAACCTTGAAGTGATCGGTGGTAACGTGGTCACTCGCGGTCAGGCAGAAAATCTGATCGGCGCTGGAGCAGACGGACTTAGGATCGGAATGGGACCTGGTTCCATTTGTATCACCCAAGATACCATGGCTGTGGGAAGAGCTCAGGCAACTGCGGTTTACCAAACTGCTGCCCATGCAGCAAAATATGACGTTCCTGTTATTGCAGATGGTGGAATTTCTAATATTGGAGATATCGCAAATGCTTTGGCAATCGGAGCATCTGCATGTATGATGGGATTTATGTTCGCTGGAACATCTGAGGCACCTGGAGAGTATTTTTACGAAAATGGAATACGTCTCAAGAAATACCGGGGAATGGCCAGCATTGAGGCAATGAAAGCCGGCGGAGACAAACGTTATTTCAACGAGGGCCAAAAAGTAAAAGTAGCCCAAGGTGTGAGCGGTTCCGTAGTGGATAGAGGTTCAATTCTGAATTTTATTCCATATTTAAGCCTAGGATTACGACTTTCTTTTCAGGATATGGGATTCCGTTCCGTCCAAGATTTACATAAAGGGCTCCGAGAAGGAAAACTTAGATTCGAAAGAAGGAGTGAATCCGCTCAAGCCCAAGGTTCTGTTCATAGTCTTTACTCTTATAGTGCACCTAGTTTAAGAGCAGAGTAATTAAATTAGATCCCTTAGATTTGCCGGGAAGGAAAGGTTTTGAAAAAGTTTCATCTTATTTCGATAATCCTGATATTCCCGATTTTGATGACGGGGGATGTTTCCCACGCTCAGGCTCCGCCGGATAAAGCAAGAGTCGCTCAGGAACTAGTCGCAAGATTAGACCAGGCACTCTTGAAGGCGGACGGCTTAGTAAAAGCAAATCTGATCTTGATCAAAAAGACAGGAGATTCCTGGACCTGGGACATGAGCATTTTCAGAAAGGGAGAAGATTCACTCTCTCTATTCGAAAGCAAAGGCCGTGGTTTAGAATATAAGATCTTATTCAAAGAAGACGGAGAATTGATCTTCGCCTTCAATGCTCTTTCTAGAAAAATTTTTAAAAAGAACGACGAAGAAAAATACGAGAACCATTTGAATACTGGATTCAGTTTCGTGGATCTGGCAGGAACTTCTTACCAAGCAAATTATAATCCTATCGTACAAAGTGATTTGGATATTGCCGGAAAGAAGATGAAACGAGTGGCACTAAGACCAATCGTTCCTTATTTTTATTCCAAACTCATCTTACTATTGGAACCGGATACATTAAGACCAACTCGTTTGGATTTTCATGATAAGGACGGGGTACTTTATAAAACAATGAACATAAAGTACGGTCCTGTTAAGGTAAAAGCAAAACAGAAGGTTACCAAAGAAGATATAGTTAGTAGATTGGAAATGTTGGATCTGAATACTGGTGCGATCAGCGTATTGGAATATACTGAAGTGGACCGAGATGTAAAACCGGATCCTTCTTTATTCGAATTGGATAATCTAAACAGACTGTAATGTCCTCGGAAGAAATTGTTTTTTTTCGACCTGGATTTTCTTCTTCTCCTCAACTAATATTAGAAGGAGAAGAGATCTCTCATCTAAAAGCATTTAGAGTTTTTTCGGAAGAGAAAACCGTTATCATCAAGGACGGTGCAGGTGCAAGTTTTGCATATAATGTACCTTCTTCTTCTAAACTTGGAAGCCTAGTCAGTACTGAAAGAAAAGAAAAACCTAAAACCAAAGCAAAGATCGCAACTGCAATTCCAAAGGGAAATAGATTGGAATGGCTTATCCAAAAGGGAACAGAGCTTGGGATCACTGAATTTATATTTTTAGTATTTTCTCAATCGGATAGAAAGGATTTAAATCCTGAGAGACTTCTAAAGGTTGCTGCAGAAGCTTCTTCTCAATCCGGCCAAGATTTTTTGCCTGAGATAAAAGGGCCGCTTTCTCTTTCTAAATTTTTAGAAGAGTCAAAGTCTACTAGGGAGGATCTCCTACTTTTTGATCCAAGATCTGAAATACAGATCAATCCTGAAAACATACAAAACAAAACAGTTTTGATAGGACCAGAAGGTGGATTTAGAAAAGAAGAATTAGAACTGATCTCTCAGTCTGGGGTTTTATCTGTGAATGTGGGAGAATCTATTTTGAGAATCGAGACCGCTGGAATTTTTGCGGCCTCTTTATTTAGGTTAGGAAACTTGCGCTGATTATTGGCCGAATCCGCTCGCGCCTAAAACCAGAACACAGGTGTTCAAATAATTATCACAATCACTTTTGCAACTTTGGGATAACTGGAAGCAAAATGTAGAAATATTGCAGCTTGTATTACAAGAAGTAAGGCAGGAGTTCAAACCGGCCAAATTAGTTGTAGTAACAGAGGTGCCGTATTTATTTTCGCAAGCATTCTTACAGGCCGGATAAGATCCGCCGGTGCAGTTTGCATAGAAAGTCGCCAAAGCATTTCCCTTGATATCTCTCTCTCCGGTATTACATGCTAAAATACCTAAGAGTGCGATTGCTAGTAAAAAAGGGAGAAATCGGGTCATATAAGTAAATCGTTTTCGGCCGGGACAGAACGGTAAACTAAAAAACATTCGACGTTAGCGGAGAATCCACCGGAATGAAGTATCTAGACCGAGGTGCATGGAATGATTGTAAACGGTAAAGAATTCTCTCTGCGGGACCTTTCTTCTCCGGATTTATTTTCCCTATTAGAATCCTTAAAACTAAAACCGGAAACGGTAGCGATCCAGAAGAATGGAGAGATCTTAAAAAGAGACCTTTGGAAGAATTCTTCTTTAGAGGAAGGGGATAAAATAGAGATCCTGAAATTTGTTGGAGGGGGTTGAATCGTTTTTGGAATTTCCACTTAGACCCAGACATAGTATCTGGAGAGCGCCAGGCATTTATCCAATCCTAGATCTAGAATATTGTTCCAAATTTTCCAAGGACCCGGTCCGTATAGTGGAACTTTGGAATTACCAAAGAGAATGGATCCCATTCTATCAGATCCGTGCTAAAAAAGAGACTCCCGAAACATTAAAGAAGGTTTATAAAAGTCTTATAGATGCATTTCCTGATTTTCCGATCATACTGAATGATTTTTGGAAAGAAGCCTTAGAATGGAGATGTTTTGGACTTCATATCGGAAAAGAAGATTATACTTCTCTTTCCTTCGAAGATAAGAAGAAGGTCCGCTCGAGTGGATTATACCTAGGCACTTCCTGTCATAATTCTGAAGATATTGCCAATTTAGAACCTGGGGTCTGGGACTATACTGGGCTTGGACCTGTGTATGCAACAAGCTCCAAGGATACTGAGGATGTTCCCGTAGGACTTGAAGGCCTGAAAGAAGCCTTACAAATTGCTAAAATACCTGTCACTCCGATCGGGGGGATTGGTCCTAAACAGATCAGCGAGTTATCAGAGTTAGGCCCATTATCCTATGCAATGATCGCTTCCGCTTCTGAAAGAGATTCCTTTTACGATTGCATTCGTATCCTTAAGGAGATAAAAAATCCGTAAAGGACCTGAGACTTGTAAGCCGCCTCTTCCTTGTTTTTGGCGGCTAAGAATCCCAAGTTTCAATTGACTCACAAATTATGTCCAATAAGATGATCCCTATGAAACAGCCAGGGGAAATACGCCATCTATCTGCCAAGGATGATCGCGACTACTTACTAGATTATCAGACCCTGGATGTGGATCATTTAGAAAAGGCTCCCATCTTAGGTGTACCTTTTGATAATGCCAGCCTTGATGAGGCAGTGGCAAAAATTTATCATCTCATGGAAGAGAAGGATAAATTTCATCATGTTCTTCTTTTGGATCCGATCAAGACAATGGCTGTCCGTAAAGGAAAGAAATTACATCGGATCGCGCAAAAAGCTAGCTTAATTTTGGCAGAAGGTGCAGGTCTTCAATGGGCCGCTAAAAAATTAGGTGGAGAATTAAAAGAGAGAATTCCAACAATCGCACTCATGATGGACTTGGTCCGTCTTTGTGAGCTTAGAAATTATTCTATTTTTCTTTTAGGTGGAAAGGAAGAGATCGTCGAGAAGGTTTATTTCAATCTTTCCAGACATTTTCCTGGAGTTCGTATTGTAGGACGTCATGCTGGTTACTTAAATACCCAACGTGAGTTGCTTGTTAAAGAATCTATACGCAAGACCAGTCCGAATATTATATTTCTTGCAATGGATTTTCCAGACCAAGAGATCTGGGTCGAAAATAATACAGCATTTTTTGGTCACGCAGTTGTGATTGGGGTCGGTCCTGCAATGGACATTCTTTCCGGAAAAGTAAAAAAGGCTCCGAATGTTTTCAAATTGAAAGGTTTAACTTGGCTTTGGAGAATTATGGTCCGTCCTTGGAGACTAATTCGCCTGAGTAGAATGTTCGGATTCTTTATAGTGGTAGCTATCAAATCTCTTTTCGTAAAAAAGAAAAAGTAGATCTCTGCGGCTTTACTTACGAACTAGATCCTTAATTGAATCTAAAGTTGGCGAAACCCAGTCTTCTAAAAGAGGCTCTCTTTTGAGAGCTTCTTTTTTGAATAAAAGATCTTTATTCGCAAGTGAGATTTCGCTCGCCTCGTTGATCTTACGTGCGGTTTCGATTGCCTTCCAATAATTCTGTAAAGCCTGAGCAGTATAATTTTCTGATTCTTGTGCGTTTGCTTTTTTAGAAAGAGTTTCGTAACAAGCGCCAATATTATTATAAGCGGCAGTCAGAGTTTGATACACTTCTTGGTGATATGGATCTTCAGTTTTAGGAGAACTCATTTGAGGAAGTTTTTCTTCCATATCATCTTTTACTCTTAGGAAATATCCAAGAGCTGTTTTTGTCTGACCAGTATAGAAAAATGCATTTCCTTTTGCCATTAGGAGAGTAGGATTATAATATTCGTCCTTATCTTCGAATCCTGTCCAATCCGCTAAAGACTTGTCGAAATCAGAATCCATATATTCGACCCAGCCTTTGAAAAATTTCATTTCTCTCAGCATGGACGCGGGAAGTTCTCTTCTCCATTTGCGAATTAGATCGAACTTAGGTTCTTCAGAGTCCACTTTTGCAAATTCTTGGAGTGAGTTTCTAAGTTCGTTTCTACGATTTCTTTTTTCTTCTTCTTCTTTTAAGACAGAAAGACTTTTTCCATCAGATTCAGAACGGGATCGGAATGGATAAATTTTTCTTCCAGGAAATTCTTTCAGAGAATCCTTATCAGAAAGTCCTGCGGATAATAAATATCTGATCTTTCCTAAATCGAAATGGATACGAGCAGGATTTCCTTCGAATAATGTTTCGTCTTCGTTTTTCGAGCCAAACCAACGAACACTATTTTCATAACGAGATTCTGCTTCTTTTAAAAGATCTTTTGCTTCTTCAAAATTTCCTACGCGGATAGAATGTTCTGCGAGTTCGAGAACTGCCAGCCAATGTTTCGGATCTAAAGTAGCTGCCTTTTCGAAGAACCTTCTTGCTTGGCTATTTTCTTTTTGAGAAAGAAAATATTGTCCACGTTGATAATAACCTTCTGCGTAATCTTTTCCTTCTATCTCAACTCCGGTTCTTTCGTCTTCCATGGACTTTCTGTAGATAGTATCCAAAAGACGGATCGCACTTTCTTCTATTTCTATTCCGGAAACTTGGTCTACTGGATTGATATTATATTTAATCCTAAGCTCTTCCGGATCGATAGCTGCATAGAAAGACGCTAACTTTGCAAGAGTATAGAAGGGGAGTTCTGACTCCATGTCTAGATTGTTCCTAAGTAGACGGTGATGATTTAAAACGAATTGAGGATCCCCACTTTCTTTCCACATTTCCAGATAAGTGGAAACGAGCCCTGCTTGGCCAGGGATACTTTTAGGATTCGCTTCTACAATTCGATTGTAAAAGGACGCTGCTTTTCCAAATTCTCTTCTATTATAATATATTTTAGCGATACCTGCAGTAGAATCCTCATCATAAGGACTTTCTCCGTCAGTGAATACCTTGGAATAATAATCAACAGCTAACGCGTCGTTTTTATATCTTCCTTTTTTACCTTCGGTTGGTTCTGCAAAATCAGGCATGATCTGAGAATGGAACCAGCCAAGATTTCTGTAGGTATTATTATCATGAGCCTTATCTTTCAGTCTCATTGCGAGGAATGCACCAGCGATCAGCACCTTTCTTGGGGTTTTTTCTTGGTCTAAAAGGAATTTGATCCCTTCTATCCCTTTGTTTATAACCGCGCTGGCTTTCAGTTTTTTGTCATTCCAAGATTCTCCTTGGGCCAATCGAACCATTGGAGATTGTTCTCTTTTATTCCAAGAATCTAATGTTCCTATTCCGAGATCCGGTTCAATTTTTCCGAATAATTTTTGGAAGGAATATTCGTATTCTCCTGCTCGGCTGTATTCTACTCCGTACAGGTTCATGTATTTCAGATTATAAGGATCAATATCGAATCCTTTATCATAAGAATCTTCTATACTGATTAGGTATTTTTTTCTGTCTTCTTCGCCTAAAGTCCCTGCGAATCTTTTGGACCCCATTTCACGGATCTGTTCGAGGCCAGCTTCGTAATTTTGAGCAGCTTGTCTAGGAAGAATGATATGTTTGTAAGTGAAATAACTTCCAAATCCGATCAAAAGTGCAGCAGCAGCGACGAAGAATGTCCTACGGATCTTCTTCCTTCTTTCTAATACACCTTCTCTTGTATAGATAGGATCAGAAGAAATAATAGGTACACCGTCTGCAGAATAAGCGCCACTTCTATCCGTAAGAGCAACTGTGACTCCTAATGCGGATGATAAGAATGCAGCAATATCCTCAGGGCTACTTTCTATTTTAATAAGTTCTAATAGATCTCTTTGCGCCTTTTTAGAAAGGCGATCTTGGACAATCGACTCAATAACAGTTCTTCGTAGAAGTGGAGGATAACGAAGTATTTCTCTTTGGATGATTGCAAGTTCTTCGTCTGTTAGGGACTTATCTATCTCATCCTTATCTTCTCCACCTAAAGAACGTAAATCTTCTTCGAATGCAGCGGATCCAAGATCCTCGTCTCCTGAGTCTGAATCTAGATCAGGGGAAAAGCTTGTAAAATCAGAAGATTCTGGTACAGATTCCATTTCCATTTGGGAAGCAGGTTCTGCCGCAAAATCAGCAAATGGATCAGATTCAGGAATAGAAGTTGCGCCGGAAAGATCTGAGAATGGGTCATGGTCTCCGCCAGAAACTGGTGCGAAGTCTGCAAATGGGTCTGAATCTGTAGGAGCTTCGGCAAAATCATTTCCATCAAAATCTCCAGAGTCAGCTGGTTCCGAATCGAAACCACCTAAGTCTCCGAAATCAGAATCACCGGATGTAGGGGAGGCGCCAAATGGGTCTCCTTCTTCTAAACCGAACTCGTCTCCAGGAGTATCTTCCATTCCGGAAGCATCAAATGCTGCAAATGGATCATCGGAGGCTGAAGAAGCAGGAGCACCAAAGTCTTCGAGACCTGAGTCTCCAGGCTCATCTCCGCCCATACCTGCAAACGGATCTTCCGAAGAATCGGAAGTTCCAGCTCCGAAATCATCCATTCCAAGATCAGAGTCTGCGAATGGATCAGCACTAGGGGTGGAACCGAAATCTTCTGTAGGCGAAGATTCAAAAGGAGTATCTAGGTCAGGTGTAGAATCAAATCCACCAAATGGATCTTCTTCGCTTGTAGGAGCTCCGAAATCGTCTAAACCTGCGGAAGGTTCTTCTGGTTCGGAAGGAGCCCCGAAATCATCGAGTCCTGAATCCGCAAATGGATCAGATTCTGCCTCTGGAGTTGCAAAATCACCGAAATCGTCGGTTGCTGTAGGAGCTTCGTCAAATCCTCCAAAAGGATCTTCTCCCGCATCAGCGCTCGGCTCGCCCCCTTGAGAGGGCTCAGTTAATAATTCATCAAGATCGATATCATCGTCTTCAGAGAAAGATAATGGCTTTGGTTTTTGGATAGGTGTAGGAGCTTCGTCGTCGCCTAGATCAAAACTTTCTTCGGATCCTTCTTCCGGTTGATCCTCATCATCGTCCCCAATAGATATAGGAACACCGTATCCCATTTTCTCTCGAAACGAGGAAAGCATAGGATTCAAATCTTCGGAGGATTCCGGATTCTTGTTCAACGGTTCCAAGATGGAGCGGATCTGATCCAGTTCCTGTTCTGAATAATCAGCCATAAAGTCCTTCCAATAGTATCGGCTGGTCTCGGAAAGAGCAAAGATTTTTTCCTTATGTCGGATCTATAACTGCCCCCGGAAATACGCTTAGGATTTCCGGGAAAACCTACGACAATCGGTTTATGGTGCATAAAGCCAAGGCAGTTGCCTTACTTACCTTAATATTGACCTTCGCGCTTGCTGCGGAGGACGCGGAAGATTGGATCGGAGCCTTTCGATCAGTGGATTATGAGGAAGGAGAAGAAGCCCTTCCCGAAGAAAAAATTTATTATTTCTGGCAATTGGAAAATTTGAGAAAGGCTGTCCCGCCTAGATTCATCAGATTTGTGGATACTTTCTCTGCTTTAAAGACCGGAAAATTATTAAACCGCGGAGTTTTATTCAGTTACGAAGGTCTTGCAAACGACGAGGTAAGCGTTTGTGGAGAATTCAGTCACTGGCAATGTGTTTCCTTACAGAAGAATGATAAGGGAATCTTTTACGGAGTAGTGGATATCCACGGAGACCAACTCTATGAAGCTAAACCTGCTTATGAATACAAGTTCAAGGTTGACGGCATATTTACACATGATCCTGAAAACTCAGACACTGTAGAAGATGGAGAAGGTTCCTTAGTTTCCAGGATCGCATTCAGAGAAGGTGGACCTAATAAACAAACAAGTACCAGGGTCTTAGAAGATTCTCCTTACGAAGAAAAAGAATTTAGAACTGTAGAATTCAGAATTTATCAACCCCAGGCAGAATCAGTGAGTTTGATCGGAGATTTTAACCATTGGGATCCAGAGTCCGATTTTTTGATCAAGGAAAGGAATGGAACCTTCAGGGTTGTGAAGAAGTTAAAGCCAGGCGAATACCAATACAACTTCTTAGTCGATGGAAAGATCGTTGTGGATACTTATAATCCTCTTACAGTGTTAAGAGAAGACACAGGAGAGATCTCTTCTGCATTATTAGTTCCTACCAGAACCGGAGTTTTGGAAAGAAAGAAGATTGACCCCTAAGGCATAAAACGGATTCTTTAGATCCGTTCTATGGAAAAGTTTCGTCTCTCCGTATATTTTGTGATCGGGATAATCATTATCCTGATCGTATTTACCCTTCTAAAAAGTTGGTTTGTATACGATCGAGGGATTGAGCTTGCAAAACATCCGTCTAACAGCATCCAGACTGTATATGTGGAACCGGACGATGATCTGGTCGAACATTCATCTGTAGTTTGGGGAAAATTTTTATACTATCCACTCGGGCTGAATCGGGACAGAGAAAACTTTGGTCCTCGTAAAACTATAAATCATGCCCAAAACCTCGTATTCGTAGATCTTCAAACAGGAAGAAACCGTAAGGTATTCAATAAGAGTGTATATATCTGGGATTATTTTTACGGAGCTGAACCTGAAAAGCTGAGTTCAGATTCGGAAACACAGGAAATTTCTGAGGATGTTTTTCCTGGTTTGAAAACTGGAAAAAAATTTGTGATCGTTGGAATGCCCGAGGACACCAATAAAGACGGTTATCTAAACCAAAAAGATTCCAAAAAGGTTTTTGTATACGATCCGAACTCTGATGAACTTCTGCCAATTCTTCCCAAAAAATTCTATTTAGAAAAAATCCTACCGGATACCCCAGAAAACAAACTAGTAATGATCGTAAAAAGGGAAGAAGAGTCGGGTCCCAATAAAAAGAAGCCGAATCTTCCTACATTATATATTTATGATACTCTTCAAAAAAGAGGTCAGATGATCGAGCGCCCATAGATAAACTTTGGGCGGCTCTTCGGTTTTACCCTTCCTGAGCTTCTAGCCATCTTTCTGCTTCCAAAGCAGCCATACATCCGGAACCAGCAGCAGTGATCGCTTGGCGATATGTTTTGTCTTGAACATCTCCTGCAGCAAACACGCCTTCTACACTTGTGCGAGTTGTGCCTGGAACAGTTTTGATATAACCTGTTTCATCCAGATCCAATTGACCTTCGAAAATTTCAGTATTAGGCTTATGACCGATCGCGTAGAACAAACCGCCCACAGCAAGGTCTTTGGTTTTTCCAGTGGTAAGCTCTTTGACGGAAAGGGAAGTGAGTTGGTTTCCATTTCCTTGTGCACCTTCTACTGCAGTATTCCAGATAATTTCTATCTTAGGATGAGTAGTCGCTCTTTTTTGCATGATCTTAGAAGCTCTTAATGAATCTCTTCTGTGGATCAAATATACTTTAGATGCAAACTTAGTTAAGTGAGCCGCTTCTTCTACTGCGGAATCTCCTCCACCTACAACAGCTAATTCTTTGTTTCTGTAAATTGGAAGTGCACCGTCACAAACTGCACATGCAGAAATTCCTTTTTGCCAATAAGAATCTTCACCAGGGATGAACATTCTTTTTGCAGTGGCGCCTGTTGCGATGATTACAGTTTCTGCTTCAATCAATTCATCGTCTGACCAAATTCGGAAAGGTCTTTTGGAGAAGTCTACTTTGGTGATTGTTTGTGTAATAATTTTAGTGCCGTATTTTTCAGATTGAGCACGGAACAAATTCGTAAGTTGAGTCCCATCAATTCCTTCCGGAAAGCCTGGGAAATTTTCCACCTCGGTGGTGGTGGTGAGCTGTCCACCTGCGGCAATTCCCCCTGCCATAAATCCTTCGTACATAACAGGGTTCAAATTCGCTCTGGCTGCATAAATTGCTGCCGTATGACCCGCAGGACCGGATCCAATGATGACTACTTTATGGGGCATCTCATTTCCTCTAATGATTTAGAATGATTCTAAAATGATTTTATTTTTAGACTGGGGAATTGTAAAGTAGATCTTTTTTTTCCAGAAGAAAGAGTCGGAATTCCAACAGTCCCTTTCCTAGATGAATTGTCTTGTCATCCGGGTAGGAATCCAAATGCTATCCAGTATTCATGGATTTCGCCAAAAAATCGTTTTTCGGCCTAGTTTTTTTGATACTAATCTTCCTCGGAACCGAAGCCGGCTTGGTTCTATTACGCAGTCCTTCTCTCCAATATTATAGAGATCTCAAACTCATCCATAGTTTTCATCCGGATTATTACGTAGCCTTAGAGCCAGGCGAATCCAAATATGTAAGCCATTTCGCAGGCAAATGGGAAGGCCAATTTAGCATCAACTCACTAGGCCTTAGAGGAAAAGAAGAACCAATCCCAGGAAAACCAAAACTTCTATGTTTAGGGGATAGTTTGGTAATGGGATTTGGAGTAGGCGATTCTGATACATTCTGCCAACTCTTAGATGGGATCGAATTAAAGGGAGAAGCGAGACAGGCCTTAAATCTAGGAGTGGACGCCTACGGATCCAGAGGTTCTTATTACAGACTCAAAGATATCTCGGCAAAATTGGATAATGTAAAAGAAGTATTATTTTTCATTTCTCCGAACGATTTCGATATGCCGGAAACGCTTGCAAAAAAAGGGATCTTACCTGATGACCAAACAGACGCAATCAGAGAAAAAGATCCGAACTACGCCAGAAATTTTAAATTACAATTTATTTTAACAAGAATTTCTTATACACTCCAAGCACTCAAACTTGCTTACGAGCAGATCCAAGTTACATTTGCGGTTACTAAATTATCCGTTTGTAAAGAATTGGATTCAGCTGGATTCTATAGATGTCGCTTATTGGATGGAGACCAAATTCCTCCTGAACCTAAACAAGCTTCTGGGAATTTAGTTTCTTATTTTGAGTCTTCCTTTTTTAGACCAGTTAAAAAGCCAAATTGTGATTCAGATATAACTCCAACTTCAGCAGTATTTGGAGCGATGTGCCCTGAATCAGTGCCGGCTCATGTTTCTTGTGTGGATTCGGCTCCTTCTTTCGAAACTCTTCCGGTTTTACCTGACCTCACTCAAGAATATTATCAAAAGATGATAGATCTTGCCAAGGAAAGAGGATTTAAACTGGTTCCGGTTATTCTACCTATCCAAATAGAAGAGATCTATTGTTATAATAATGGAAAATACCATCCTTTAGAAAATTATGCAACTCGTGCTTCTGCATTTTTTGAAAAGCGAGGAGTGAAAGTTTTACGTTTTAAAAAGGAAACTGGGTCGATGTGTGGTTTTGACCAGAATGGTAAAAAATTCGGAATATTAGATCATTATATCCCAGAAGACGGGCATTTTACTAAAAGAGGAAATATTTGGGCGGCGGAATCTCTCAAGGCCAAATTGAAGGAGACTGATCTTGCTCTTTAATTCCCTTCATTATTTATTTTTCGCACCCATAGTTATCTTAGTTTATTTTCTGGTGCCTTCCAGATTTCAAAAACTTTGGCTACTCGTAACTAGCTTATATTTTTACGCAGTTTTTAGAGTTCCATTCATCTTATTACTCATCTATTCGATTGCGATCACGTATTTCTGTACGCTTTGGATGGATAAATCTGAATCCAGATTTGGAAAATTATTTTTCCTGAATATAGCCATTTGGGGAAACTTATCTCTACTTTACTTCTTTAAATATTTGGATTTCTCTTTTACTGTTTGGAATACGATCCTCGGACTTGTTCCATGTGAACCATATTACGCTTATCCATCCGGGATATTATTGCCGATGGGGATTTCGTTTTTTACTCTGCAGGCGATTGCATATGCAGTAGACGTATATCATAAAAAAGTAAAAAGAGCTGAGAGTTTATTTCAGTTTGGATTATTCTTAAGTTTCTTCCCACAATTGGTAGCGGGTCCGATCATTCGTGCCCAGGATATGCTCCACCAATTCCTGGACACATATACATTCAAAAAAGAAAATTTATTACCAGGGATCAGACAACTGGCCTGGGGACTTTTCAAAAAAACATTTGTAGCTGATCCAATTGCAGCAGTTATCGATCCAGTATTTGCAGATCCTCTTCATTACGGTTGGTTTTCTTTAGCAGTCACAGGTTCCTTATACATCATCCAAATGTATTGTGACTTTTCCGGATATTCAGATGTAGCCATCGGAACCGGAAGGATTATGGGCTTCCATATCCCGATCAACTTCAGACAACCATTTCTTTCTCAAACAGTTTCCGAATTCTGGAGACGTTGGCATATTTCATTCAGCTCTTGGTTGAAAGAATATGTGTACATCTTCTTAGGTGGAAATAAAAAAGGGATCTCCAGAACTTATATCAACTTATTCCTTACAACATTCGTGAGCGGGATCTGGCATGGAGCAGATTGGAATTTCGTAGTCTGGGGATTTGTTCACGCAAGTTTAATGGTGATCGAAAGATTCGCATTCTCTTTTGAACGGATTAAAAATTATTGGGATAAGATCCCAGGCACTATCAAAGTAGCTTATCCATTCACTATATTCGGAATTTCCATGTATTTCTTCCGAGCAAGGCCAGTCGAAGGTATTGGCAATAGTGTCCAAGTGGGTTGGGCAATGGTAAGCAGAATGTTCTCAGGAGTTGAAGGCGACTTCTTGCCAGTACCGTTATCCGTACTTTCTACAGCATTTATATTAATGCTCGGCGATTACCTGATGGAAAAGGAAACTCCTTGGGCCAAAAAACTTTTCGAGAATCGAGTCTGGGTTTATGGGATCTCGGCTATTCTGATCTCTATCTGTTTTATCTTATATAGTGTGACTGTTAGCGCGCCTTTCTTGTATTTCCAATTTTAAGCGCATCACTGCCGCATAGATTTCGCTATCTCTTCTGCGATAAAACGATATAAGGTTGGATTCGGATGTCCGTCTTTAGGAAGAAAAATTTCCTGATTTCCTTCCTTCCAAAAATCATAAATAGGTTGTTGGAGATCCAACACTGGAATTTTAGAATCGATTGCGATCTGTCGGACTTCCTTCACTAAAGCTGAATCTACTACTGGTTCATACTTTTCGTTCGGTTCGGGAAGAAAAACCAGAACCAAAGGAATCTTCTTCTCTTTTACAAATGTAAATAAAGAAAGAGCTGCTTTTCTATGAGGATGATCTGCACCTAAAACGGAACCGCTGGAAGGAATTACTAAATTGTCCGCAGATTCTGGCTTATACTTTTCATAAATAATTTTCAATGCGTTAAATACAGCACTGTATTTGGAAAGGAAATAGGAAACTCGGACGAATATTCTCTTTCTCCCAGAATTTTGTAATTCTAGTTCTCTATAGGAATCAGTAAAATCAGAGATATGATATATCCAATACGCAACGATAGGAGGAGGAGAATATTCTAAAATTCCTTCTAACCTTTCTTGTATCCCGAAACTTCCAAGTGCATCCACTCCTAAATTTCTAATTATTTTCTGATTTTTCTTTTCTTGGAAAATTGAATCTAAAGCCCAGGGAAGGCTTTCCTGATCATTCACCAAATATCCTAAAGCAACAGAATCTCCTAAAATCCAAATTTCAGGAGGTCCGGAACTCAAACTGCGATTATTGTTTCCAGAAGTTGCAGAGGTAAACCTTTCTCCTTTAAAATCAGTAGAAACATGATATCGAATATTTTTTTCAGGATGATATAAATCCAAACTTTGATTCGAACAAAGCCTCATCCAAGGAATCGAATATAGATCTAAGGAAGTTTGGAGGCAGTGAAGTTTTTTATCAGCCAATCTGAATTGAACGGAAGGAAAATAGGGAAGTCTGAATACGGCTTCTAAAAGAAAAAATAGAAAAACAGAATATAATAAAAACTGAAAACGGATCTTTCGGGCGTAGGTAATTTCTCTCATTTACCTAAAGTTTCCTCGTAGATTTTTTTTCCACAGAGTTCAAACAATCTTTTGGAAGCCGGATTTGATTCAGGGATCCGATTCTCCTGAAAACGTTTTCTTTCTGAAACATTCTTCTTAGAATCTAGGATACAAGAGCTTAAAAATTTGGCGAGACTCTCCCTGTCCTTGTCCCAACTCTCAGAAAATCCTCTCAAAACGGTTTCGGTCTCATCTCTGGACCCAGCTAATAGATAAATTTCCAAAAGATATAGTAGTATCTCAGGATTTTTAGGATCTTTTGATCGAGCTTTTTCTAGATAGAGCGCTGCGGATCCTGGTGCTTCTCCGCTTTCTGCTAAAAGAATTCCTAAATTTTTATTCGCTGTAAAATTTTCAGGATTTTCTCTAAGAGCTAAATCGTAATAATATAATGCCTCTGCGGTGTTGCCTTGTGCTTCTTTTTCTCTAGCTCTACTTGCTAACTCTCCCGAGGAATCGCAATTCAAAGCAAATTGGGACATAAGCAAAATTATGGCGTATCGGAACTTCTGTCTCATTTCCATAGTTTTTTTTCCCTTAGGGGATAAGAAAAAGGGCAGTTTTTTGTTATGTCAGCCCGTCGAATTTGTACAATTTACGGGCCGCCTCGTGTCGCAATCCTAAAAAAGTTTCAATCTCGAGGGAGAATTTGTCCGAAGGATTTAGTACTGTAATAATCGGAAGCGGGACTAAGAAAGTGACATCTTCTCATAAGAATCTACTGCAAAATTTTCAAGAATACCTCTCGGTTGAGAAGGGTCTGAGCGACAATTCCATTTACTCGTATGGATACGATCTAAACAAGTTTAAGAATTTCCTCGAAAAAGAACATCTCGACTTCCTTGAAGTCCAGGCGAACGACATAGTTCGTTTCTTGAACGAAGAAAGGAATCGTAAAATTTCTGCAAAGACGATCGCTCGCGAAGTGGTTGCCATCCGCCAATTTTATAAATTTCTAAAAGACGAAAAGAAGCTGGATTCAAATCCAACGGAGAAGATTGAAACTCCGGAAGTGATGAGATCCATCCCTGATTATCTGACTCAGGAAGAGATCGAAGAATTATTCACTGTGATCAAAGAAGATAACCTCTACGAACTCAGAGACAAATGTATTTTTGAACTTTTATATTCTTCCGGATTAAGAATTTCGGAAGCATGTAACCTAAGATTGACTGATATGGATATGTCTGGAATGACTCTTACTGTAGAAGGTAAGGGTGGAAGACAAAGACTAGTTCCATTCGGTGAAAAGTCTTTGGACATTCTGAATCGTTACTTAAAACAAAGCAGACCTTATATTCTGAAAAACAGAAATTGTGATTATCTTTTTGTTTCCAAAAAAGGATCTTTCATCAATAGAAAATCTGTTTGGAGACTTCTGAACCATTATATCAAAAGAACAAACATCAAGAAAAAAGTAACTCCTCATACTTTGAGACACTCTTTCGCGACCCATTTGTTAGAAAATCACGCAGATCTAAAATCGGTTCAGGAACTTTTGGGACATATCGATATTTCGACTACCCAAATCTACACTCATATGGCGAATAAAACTCTAAAGGAAGTTCATAAGAAATTCCATCCTAGAGGATAATTTCACCGGACCTAATTTTGGCCGAGATTAAAAAAACCGACTATTCGAATCAATTTCGAATACAAGTTCCTTCCCATCCGCGTTACGTGACTGTAGCGCGGAACTTCGTTTATAATCTAGCAAGAGAATCTGGATTTTCCCTCTACGATGCTGCCGATCTGAAATTGGCAGTGGGGGAATGCCTTTTGAATGTGATCAAACACGCGTATCTTGGAAAAACGAATTATCCCATTTTTATAGAAGTCACCATACTCGAAAATCGTATGGAAGTCCGGATCAGGGATTTTGGAGTTCAGAAAAATATTTCCGAGATCAGAGGGTATGATCCAGGAGATTATAGGGAAGAAGGGATCGGGCTCTACCTGGTCAGAAAACTGACGGATCATTTTTATATAGACCAATCCGGAAAAGGGAATCGCCTGATTCTCACAAAAATGAAATAATTAAAAAGAACGGCTTGCAGAATAATGGAATTGTTCGTCTATTCTGTATAATCCAAGCATATGCTTTCGATAACCCAAATGAAATTAATTTCCATACTAGTATTTTCGATCTTTATTCTTTCTTGCAGAAAGGGACCATCCTTGTCCAAAGAAGAAGTGAAGAGCTTAAGCCAAAACTATATTAAAGAGTTATGTAAAAAGAATTTAGAATGTTCTGCTCAGTATCTTGAAACACTTCCTTCCGGAGAGCAGAGTGCGGCTAAGTCTGGATTTTCGTCCCTAGACCAATGTATGACAGAACAAAGTAACCAGTCCATTCTCCCTGATGACTATGAAAAAGTAACAGATCAGCAGATTGGAAAAGTGAAACTTTGTATGGACGATCTTCTTAAAACTCCTTGTTCTGAAATGGAGCAGGCGGGCGGGATCCCATCTTGCAGGGATTTGTTTCCGGACGGAAATTAATCTGCGGAAGATTCAGATTCTGAAGATTCTTCCTGTAAAAGTCCGAGTCGTTTAGGTTTTACCTTAGAATGAGCGATCTGTCCATCTCCTCCTAAGTATAAGAAAGAAGGACCTGGGATTTCTTTTAGTTTTACGCTGAACTTTTTATTTCTACCAAGGTTTGCTTCTACACCTGGGAAAATTTCTCTTTCTACTTCTATAAATGAATTTTTATCAGGATCGAAAGATAGGATTGCTGATTGTTCCTGAGCAAATAGGTTTTCCAGGATAGAACTGTACTTTTGACGAATTGCTTGAAGTTTAGGTAAACTGTCTTTTTCTTCAGGGCTCAAACTTCTTCTTTGGGAATCGTCGCTTAGTTTTTGGATACTTGTATCAACTTTTTTTAATATATCCTGATTTTTACGGATCTCTGATTTTAGGCCTTCTAATTCAGAAAGAAGTTCAGGTGGCATTCCACAACTAAGCACAGTTCGAGTCTCTACGATTGCACCTAGTTTAGTGCAGGTAATCATTTTACCTGCGACACATTGGCCTCCGATGATTTCTCCTCTTCCACCTCTGACTACCACGGATTCTCCAGCAATCAGTTCTGAGTGCATCGCCGCTTCTTCGATGAAGATCGAATTTTTAGCGATCATCTTTCCTTGTTCTATAAATTTTGCATAGATATCGGAACCTGATTCAATCATTCCACCGTTTCTTCCCATAAATCCTCCGGAAAGAACGATATCTCCTTTTGCTTTTAGGAAAACTTTACCTACTGATTTTTTAACTATGATGGAGCCGTCTGTTTCGAGAGTAAAACCATCTGCAATTGATTCTTCTACAATGATTGTGCCAGGAAAGTTTATGTTTCCGGTGGAGAAGTCTACATTCTCCAGTAAACAAACTTCGTCCACACGAATGACTCCGAAACGATCTACTAAAGGTCGACCGTCTATAAGCGACTGTACTAAATTCCCATCTTCTGAAATTTTAACATTAGGACCTAATTTCCATTCTGCTAATTTACCTTCTTCGAATGGGAGTACTTCTCCTTTTACGTTTTTGCCTGGTTTACCTGGAGATGGTGAAACTTTTTCAGCCAATTTTTGGTTCTTCTTCACACTTTGGATGATCTGAATATTTTTGAAGTCTACTCTCCCGAATTCGTCTTCTTCTAAAGTAGGTGTGCCAGGGTGTTGGAATAAGATCCGAATATCTCCATCTTTTCCAGGAATAGGAGATTCTCCTTGAGCGACTAGGGTTCTTTTTCCGTAATCTTCTGCTTGAGAAAGTTTGAGTACTGATTCTTCTATAATTCCAAAAACGATCCCATTGGTTTGGAGTTGAGATAGGACTTCGTCCCTAGTTAATAATTTTCCGCCGAATTTAGGTGGGTGAAGAATTCCATAGACTGTCATTTTATCTTCTGAAATTTTCAGGTCCAGGCTAGATGCTTCCGGTTTGCCTGGCCATTTTCCGATCAGATGTGGTTCTGAGTCTTTGGTCTTTAAAATACGTTTAATTTCATCTTCAGCAATTCCTGAAATTTTAAATACATCTAGTCGTTTTAGAATTTCGCGATATTCTACTTCTTTTCCTTTTTTTCCTGCGGGGAAGATGGTGAGATATGCGAGTCCGTCCAGATTTTCCACCTTGAAAAATCCGTTCTCGTTCTCTTCTAGATCTTTTAATAGTGATTCTGTAAAATTGCGGATCGAATCGCTCATTCTGGGGGGCCGTTGTTGGAGAGTAAGTCCCATCCTATTTTTTACAATCGAAAACCTGTAAAAAGACTTTATAGATTTTGCTTCCTTTTTTCAAAAATTATGTCCTTGAAAAACCTGGAAAACGGCCGATGATCCTAGGGTAAACCTATGGCATTCAATCCATTCTCCATCCTAACTAATATCAGGGTCTCGATCGACCAGGTTCTGGGAAATCTCCCTCCAAAAGTGGTAAAGGCGATCGGAACCGCAGCACTCAGTTTGGCGGTCCTGGTAGCGATGGTTCTCGGCTGGTTCAGTTTCCAAAAAGGTTTAGCATTGGCGGGAGAAGAAGATCAGGCCAAAGAACTGGATCGTAAGGCTTTATTTTTAGAAGATATAGAAAGAGAATATAACCGGAAAAGAAAGGATGTTAGATGGAGCGACCCTTCTTACTCAGAATCCGGAAGTTCTTCCTTGGATATCGAAAGATATTCTTTGGAAAAACCGAAGATGGACCCTTCTTCCCCAAAACCTGAGTTGGAAGAATCAGACACAATCCGCAATTCTAAAATGAAAGATGGGGATTCACGGGTTTTCTTTCCTACTGAAAATGAAAGACCTGCTCGCGAAGATTTAGCTCCGAGCGATAAAAGCTCAGATTCTCCTAGACTGGAACCAAGCACAAAACAACCTAACAGAGATATTCCCGCAGAAAAGGAAGAATCCAGGTTGAGCCGCCCTCCTAGAAAAGAACAAAGGCCTAGGGGAGAATGATATGAAATATATTCTAGTTTCTTTAAGTATTCTACTTTTCGCGAACCAGATTGCTGCAGATTTTCCTCTGCCTATCCCGGAGCCAGGCGAGAGTGACATTTCCTCCAGAGGAACTTCTCCTGATGAGCCTCTTCCTCCTATTGATGCTAGTTCTGTAGTAGCGGAACAAAAACCGGAACAAGTTGGATCGGATATAACTCAAGAAAATGTAATCGGGACTACTGGAGAAGAGCAAAAGATCTCAGAAACAAAACAAACTGTTTCTGAACCTGTAAAAGAGAAAAAAACAAAACTTCCAAATCTTGCGGAAAGAAAAGATAAAAAAGGCGGCAAGAAGAAGGAAGCGGCTGCGGATCCAAGTAGAGCAGCTTACGAAAGAGGACTTTTACGTCTTAGAAATGGACAAAAAGATGCAGCTAAAGAAGAATTTGGTAAGGCTGCATCAACGGAAGGAACTGCAAGTTCACAAGCAAAATTAGAATTATCTAAATTAGAAAATGCAAAGGCTCCTGATTCAAATGCGGAAGCTCCGGCAGCAGAAGATGATTCCAGATGGAAAACTTCTTTGGAAACTGCAAGATCTCTTAGGGCTCAGGGCAAAAATTCGGAAGCAGAGTCCATTCTTCTTAGAACTGCAACAGAAGGTGAGGGAGAATATAGATCGAGAGCATTATTACAATTAGGTGATATGCTTTTCCGAATGGGAAGATATTCCGATGCTCGCAGTTATCTTATGGATTTTTGGAATCGTTTCGGTAAAACTTTTCCGAACGCAGAAGATACAAGTTCTAGAGAATTCAAAAGACAAAGAGAGGAAAAAGAATTAGGTGCTTATTTACTTTTTAAATCCAGCTATAAGGCAGGAGAAGGTGAATGGGCGAAAAGATTCTTGAAAAAATATTTGGATAAGTCTCATTCCGAATCCCAAGGAGTGTATTCCCCCTTGAGAACGGAAATGGAATCTTTCGCGAAAAGCGATCTTTAAGTTAAGGCTACGTTTACTTCTAATTTTCCGAATTTGGAAAATAGACTGATCCCAAGAGCTTGTTTTTTAGGGATCTTGATTGTTTCGTTTTTTGCATCCACGATATTCGGAGCAGTGATCTCTATCGACTGACCTGCAGTTGCGAAAATATTCATCGCATTACCTGTGGTCATGTTTGCGATCTCACCTAAGATATCTTTATATTCATTTTTGATATCGTCGTCGCTCATACCAGGCATCAGCTTTTTGGAAATTTTATAAGCCGCGTCGTAGTTCAAACCGTAGATAACTTCTCCGTTGAACGTTCCCAGGACTCCGATAATAATCGCAAGCTCCAGAGTCGTTTCAGGAGTGTCTTTGATACCGATCTTTCCACGGATCAGGTCGGTCTGTAATATATCCCGAAAGACAATTGTAGCAGCTTCCAGGAATGGGTTTACTAACTCGGCGCGGATTTGCATTATTCCTCCGAAACGGATCTAACGGATGCTCGTTCGACTTTGATACTTTCCTCTAGGGACTGTGGAATTTCCATAAGTATTGCAGTGAGTAAGGATCCGTTGTCCCTGGTTCTCAAGAATGACGGATCAGGAGTTCCTAATTTGACTCCTGAGAAAGAAACAATCGCGTATTTTTCTCCTTCTCTATATGGTCCGATATTTTTCTTTTGAGTCAAACCTGGAAGGCTCAAATCTTGTAAGAATTTTTTGTCGGAACTTAAGGAGAATACATCTTTACCAACACTGATCTTTTTCAGGTCGGAGAGAGATTTACCTTTAAGGGAAACAGTTTGTCTTCCTAAAAGTGTTGCGATCTTTTGCAAACCGTCCGGCTCGTTTTGAAGAGCGACTAGTTTTGCTTTTAAAGACTCTAAAGAGTTTTTACGTGCTTCTAATAAGAACTTACTTCTGAGGACTGTTTTTCTTTCCTCAAACGGTACAGGCTTGCCGTCTTTACCTTTTAATGTATTTGGATCTAAAGATTCTTTGTCATACAGTTCTTTTAATTGAGCGTCTGTAGGCTCCAGATTTCTTTCGGATGCTTTGACTAGGTCTTCTTCCGTATATAAAACCGCATCCAGATCCACTCTTGCTCCAGAAGCTTCAGAGAGTATATTTAGCTCTCCATCCGTGCGTCGGATCTCAGTTGGTAGGAAGTTTTGGAAAAGAGCCTGGGACACTTTATAATCAATCCTAAAGCGAAGAGGTGCCTGCTGGAGGAACTGACGATAAATTTCTTCCGGTTTTTTCAGGTCTTCCTCGGAATATCCTGCTCCCTGGAGAGAATTTTTAGAAACTCTTTTAGCTTCTTCCCATAGAGCCTGTCTTTCAGATTCTTCAGTGATTGTAAAACCTACTGAATTCCCGATTTTGCGGAAGATATATTGGCCTTTTAGAGATTGGAATGCACAGTCCGCCCAAAGAGCCTCGGAACCCTGTCCTTGGTACATCTGGATACAAAATCTTTTAGCTGCGTTGAATGAATCGATTGGGACGCTTTGGTCGTCAATGCTTCCCATGGTGATGCTTGCCTTTCCGGCTAGCATGTCGATGCCTACTTGTTCCACATCTGGCTTTAAAAGCATGATGATCAGCATCAGGACAAGAATTCCCAAAAAAACTGCTGATCCGACTTTGAATAAAATATCTTTAACTGAAATTCCGTCTGGATTTGTCATAAAACTACGTTCACAAGGAAGACTGGCCCGCGCCTGGAATCTGTAAAGGAGAAAAACCGCCCGAAAAATGCTTCAGAAACGGCGGAATTGGATAGATACATATAATGATGCTCTATATTGCCTTAGCACTCATTTTAGTAGGAATCCTCTGCTTTATTTATGTTTCCTTCCAGCCAAATTCTAAAAAAGAGTTTAGTGCTGGTTCATTCTCAAAAGGAAATCTTTCGCAAGCAAGAGAGAAAAAAATTTCTCATGATACGTTAGCTTCTCTGAAAAAACAGGGACGTTCAGAAACTTATTCCCAAATGGATCTGGCATTTGCAGAAGATAGAAAGATCCGTCCTCTTTCCGAAAGACAAAAAATGGAATCTCAAAGGGCTGAGCCTGAGGTTTCAGAGGAAGAATTCGGAACTGAAATTTGGGATGAAACAAAAAGGGGAGAAATTTTGGAAATGGTAACAGAGCCTGAACGAGTCCAACCTAGGATCCCTAAAGAAGAAGAATGGTCTATGGAAGGAGTATTATTCCTAGATCTTTCTGGAAGATTACCTTACGAAGCTCTTCAAGAGAAGATCCGTCCTGAAACTTTAAAAGGTTTTAGAAGAATGGGGAAAGGAAGTATTAGAGAGATCCCAGGTGGATTTACTTTTCAGGCAAGAAATTCAGAATTTAGTTATAAACTGAATGAAGTAGAGAAGATCGTTTTTTATGATGAAGGTTTCGCGTTACTTCCTCTAAAAAGAGAATACCCGACCCCGATCTTTTTGACCAAGGACGGGGAGAAGTTCAAATCTTATCTGGAATATACTGCGAGCGTTTGAAGATAAGAAGAAGGCAGGAAATTATCTGCCTTCTACCACTAACCACTTGGTGGTTTTTACTATTACTCTAACGATTGTATAGAACGCAGCGCCTATGCCAAATGCCCAGATCTGAGGCTCGGTGATTACTGTCCAAGGTTCCATCCAATCTCCGAATCCGACCTTAAAACTTGCTGCATAATCAAATACTACGAAGATAACTAAGATCCCGAATAAGCTCGGATATTCTCTTTTAAGAATATTTCTGAAAGAGAAACTGAGTTTAGGTTTTACATAACCTGAAAATTTAGGAATGAATGCAGGGATTTTGTCTGCCCAATTCAGATAGTCTTGGCCGAATTTATCTCTTAAGAATTTTTCTTCTGCGAACATTATTCTTTCGTAATAGAATCCGAAAAATAAGGAAAATACTATAAGTAAAGGAACATCTCTGAAATAAAGAACAGGTCCTAAATACATTAGGAAATTTCCGAGATAAAGAGGATGGCGAACAAGAGAATAAATTCCTTCTTGGTTGACCACATCAGCTACTTGTTCTTTGGTATTTCTGCCGGAAGTGCGGGCAGGAGCGTAACCGATCACAAAACAACGAACTGCTAAACCGAGTAAGCTAACTGCAAAACAAGCGGCTGCGTAGTATAAGTTGATCTCGTAAGAATCTTCTAAAAATTCAAATCTGCTTAAGGAGTATAGACAAAGAAGAAGAATAAATCCTGGTATATAAGATCTCCAGCGAAATAGAAAATTCCCCTGCTGATCCAATTCTTCAATTAATGCCATACGAATTCCTTATAGGTTATAGTATTTAAGGAAGGAAACTTTTATCCCCCCGGAGTGTCAACCATTGATTCTTAAGCTGTTTAAGGAGAAAGGAACCTAGTAGAAAAGTCTGCAAGATCCTTTTGTAGGATCCTTTCCAGATTCCAGGGATCCAGGACCAATCTGTAACTTAAGCCCTCTCTCTGGAAAACATAACTTCCTAACTTGGTCATTCCAATGGGAGAAACTAAATAACGATCCGTACTCGTAATGATCTCTATTTTAAAATTTCTATCTTTGGGAACTGGAGTAAGTTCTTCCGACTTCTCTAAAAGAACTTCGTCTGCACTAAGTTTTTTAATTTCTTCCAAATAATTTTCCACTTCTTCACTATAGGCGACAATCTGTCCGCCTGAAGTTTCTAAGATCCAATTCTCTCCTTGTTTACTTAAACTAAAATTTATGGAGGAAAATCCTGAGATCTTGATCTCTGAAACTATTTCTCTCTTAGGGAAGGGAGGAACTAAGGATCTACTTAGGAAAAAGTCGAGTTTTCCTCCTCCTGTAACTGATTTTAGATTTTCTTTAACTAACCAGATTTGGTTTTTATCGTCCAGTATATAAGTCCCGGAACCTTTTCTGACCGGTGCTCCTATTAGAATTTTTCCTAGAGAATTTCCAGAAACATCTTTTAATTCTATAACTGGTTCATCTCCACCTAATCCGAATTCTTCCTTAGAAACTGAATTGGATTCTGAGAGTAGAGTGAATTTGCGTAGATCTAAACATGTTTGGATCAATTCTTCAATTCTTGCGGAATCTCCTGGAAGGACTAGCTCAGAAGGTAACTGGACTGTCCATCCGTCCAAGTTTCTGTTTAGGATACTTTCCTGTCCTTTGCGTCCGCTGGTAATTGTTTGGATTTCTTCCGATTTGATTTTGTAAAATGGATCCGAGTTTTGGTAAGTCTTTTTGAACCAGTCCCAAGGATCTTTTGCGACCAAAAGTAGAATGGCTAAAAGTATATTTCCAAAAAATAAAAATCCTTGCGGATATTCTTTGTAATAGATACGGAGAAGGCGGAAATATTTAGAAAGATCAATCATCCGTTCCTTCTTTTTAATCTGCGGAAAGCATACAGAGCTAATAATCCAGGAACCAAAAACAAATGAAATAAACTGATAGCAGTTTCTAAGAAGAACGGCAAGGGTTTTAGTTTTAGAACTGCTGATTGTTTGGATCGAACTTCTAAAAGATCTGTTTCCCCTTTCAGTATATCGATTGCATTTAATAAAAATGGAATATTCGAGTTTTTTAGAATTTCTGAAAATTCTGGGAATGCTAAAAGATCAGAAACTAAATATGGAGAACCAAATACTAAAATTCGTCCTGTTTTTGTAGATTTATTTGCAGAAGTTGCGGAAGATTGATGACTTTGCTTGGAATCGGAGAAATAAGAAGTAAATTTACCTTCTGCATAAACTCCTAAAAGAAAAGGTCCACCATTTGCTTGGATGGGAGTAGAAAGAATTTGTTTTTCTCCCAAAGAGATCGGTTCTGTTCTGGACTCAGCATCTGTTCCGCTTTTTGCTAATATAGTATATTGTACATCTTTTTGTTTCTCAGGAAGAATATTTAAACTTGAGGACCAAGGAATGAGAAGACTTTCTTGGTTTTTAGTAAATGCGCTATTAGGATCCAAACTTTTCGATTTTTGATCCGGAACAATCCAAGGTGGATAAGGATATTTTCCTAAAACTCCAGGTTCTATTTCAATCACAGAGCCCATTGGCAAAGAATGATCCGGCTCTAAAACGATATCGTAGTTAATTCGAATTCCATAATGTTCTAAAAAACGAACCATTTCTTCCGAGTCTGGATTTTTCTGGGCGAGTCCTGCTCCTAAATCTCCTGAAAGAAGACCGAAACTTCCTCTTTCAGAGTTTGTTTTGAACTCCATTGTTTTGGATAGAAGGATAAAACTTCCTCCTTCTAGAATGAATTTATCTAATTTATGTTCTGTATTTTTAGAAAGAGTTCCGCCTCCAATCCAAAGTAATACTTCAGTTTCAGGCGGAAGATCTTCTGTTTCCAGATCCAATTCGAGGATCGGACCATATTCTCCTCGAAGAACTCTTCTCGCGAAAATTTCTATCCTATCTTTTGGAGACCCTTGTTCTTGGAAGGATATATTGCCTGGAGATTTTAAAAGAACAATACCTGAATCCTTGTCCTGTCTCTGCATCTTTCGAATCGAATTTAAGATCTGGTATTCCAAATCTTCTGTAAAAAATGCAAAAGATAAAACTTCTGTTTTGTGACCCAATGTTAGGACGATTCCCATAAACGCTTGTTTAACGGATGCAGAATCTCTGGAAGTTTGCTGTAAGATCTGAGGTTCTAATCCGACTTCCATCGCTTTTCTGGCATCTTCTTCCGAAGCAGAAGGATCATAAAATCTCAAAGAAACATTTTCCTTTCCGATCTTAGAGATCTCTTTTAAGAGTTCTTTGCTAAGTTCTGCTCTTGCTTTATATTCTCCTGGGATCTCTGAAGAATAAAATGCATCTATATAAAGTGGATCATCTAATTCTTTTAATACTTTTACGGTGCTCGTGGTGATCTGGAATCTTCCTGATCTAGAAAGATCGGCTTTGCAAGGAATTGAGGAGAAGATCCCATTCAGCAGAACAAATAACAATATTCCGTTCGCGAATCCAAACCAAGGAGATTTAGAAATTTCTAAAAGCGGATGAAATAACTCTCTCATGGATAATTTCTCCTAAGAAAGAAAACGTTCCCCGCAAGATTTATAGCGATAAAACTAAAAAAGTAAAGTGTATCTGAAAGATCTAATATTCCTAAACGAAATGATTCAAAATGAGAAGATAGAGCGAATAAATATGCGAATGCGGAAGGTCCGCCTCCGAAAAATTTCAGAACCGGTTGAGTCCCTAATAAAAAGAAGAAAAGGCAAACAAGAACTGTTAGAATATAAGAACTGATTTGGTCTCTTCCAAAGGAAGAAAGAAAGATCCCGATGCTGATATAAGCTCCACCGAGTAAGAGACAACCTAGGTATCCTGCAAATACGATCCCTAAATCCAAATCACCAAAAGCCCAGATAAAAAATGGGATAGAAGCGCTTAAACAAACAGTGAATCCTAAAAATGCCCAAGCAGCTAAAAATTTTGCACAGGCGATTTCCCATTTGGAAATTGGCAAAGTGAATAAGATCTCTAAACTTCCCGACCTTTTCTCTTCTGACCAGAGCCTCATTGTGATCGCTGGAACAAATACAACGAATAGAAGGGGAGTCCAAACGAAGTATTCTTCCATACCTGCAACTTTTCTGTCCCAGAAAGAACCTTGTCCTAGACCATAAAAAAATAAAAAGGAAGATAAGAATAAATAAAGGATAGAGAAAACATATCCAATTGGCGTATTAAAATAACTAGCCCATTCTTTTTTAAAAACAGCGATAAGCCCAGGAGATAAAGAGAGAAGTTTCATGTCTTAACCGGAAACCAGGTCCTGAAAGACTGATTCTAAAGACTTTTGGGAAATCTTATATTCTAAAATTGGAAAGGATTCTTTCCGGATGATCTCGAAAATTTCCTCAGGTTTAAGAGAAGAGGATTCTAATCTAAATTTTGTATATTCTCTTTCTTTTTCCGCAGATAGGATCTGCACATTCTTACCTTCTAAACTTTTTTCCAAGGTCTCTTTATCTATTTTGGCTATTAGAAAAACTGAATCAGATCTTTTAAATTCTGAAACGGGAAGATCTGCAACTAGGTTTCCTTTATGTAAAACTAAGGCATGGTCACAGGTTTCTTCTACTTCTGATAGGATATGAGTGGACAATAATATTATTTTATCTTTTCCTAAATTTCGAAGTACATCTCTAAAATGAGAAATTTGGATAGGATCTAATCCTGAACTAGGCTCATCTAAAACGATCCAATCAGGATCATGGAGTAATGCTCCTGCCAACGCCAATCTTTGTCTTGTACCTTTGGACAAAATCCCTGCCAAAGAAAAAGTTTGAGATCTTAGATCACAAATTTCTAATACTTCTTTTTTTCTTTTTTTAAAGAAAGAAGTCTCCATTCCTCTCGCATTTCCTATAAAATCCAAATATTCCCCGACAGTCATATCTGGATAAATTGAGGAAGATTCTGGAAGATAACCTAGTCTTTGTTTTATAGTTTGTGGATCTTTTTCCAAAGAGATTCCGTCGAGTGATACGGAACCTTTATCCGGTTGTACGAAACCTGTAAGAATTCTGAGTGCAGTAGTTTTACCGGCACCGTTTGGTCCAAGTAAACCTGTGATCCTATTTTTTGGAATGGTAAAATTTAGATTAGAAATTGCGATCTTCCCGAAATAGGATTTAGAAAGATCGGATACCTGGAGAGAGGCCACGAAAGTTATTCTTTCGAGGCTTAGGGTCTATGCAACTTCTTTTCCCGAGAGTTACGCTTTGATGCGAAGCATTGTATCCACTTTGAACTTACGGAGCACATCCATTAGAGTAGGTTGAAGATTCACCACCTCTAATTTCACTCCGAAATGATCCAAAAGGTTTCTAAGAGTGAGTAGTTTTGCAACACCGCTAGAAGTGATTTTTTTGGTTGGGGTCATATCCAAGGTTAAGTTTTGGATATGTGCCCTGGATGCCTGTTCCGAAATCTCATCAAATACCTTTTCATATCCATCCAGGAGTTGATTTTCGAAGCGAACGATTCCGTGTTTATTTTGTATCGTTAATTTGGCCATGGCACCCTTTGTTTAATAGGATAGACTCCTAAAACTAGAGCATCCCAACAATAAAATAGGGTAGGAACCTCCAGTCCTATTATCCAAACAAACGGCTCAAATTTTTCGGCACACAAAATTCCAATAATTCGCCTTGGGAAAAATTTCCCAGGCCTCATAATCAGACCCAATTCCTAGAATTTCGAGGCCTGAATTTTGTAGTATCTTCGACCAAGTTTCGAGTGGATAAGCCCTATGATAATGCTCCTCCAACTCTGAAATTCCAGGTCCAGAAAATTCCAAACTAGTCTTTAAAACAGAAGTTTCCGGATCAAATTCATTCTTCCAAACGAGCTTTGTCTTCCCATGAGTCTCTTTTAGGACCTTATCCTGAAAATTTTTTCGAAAATTTTCAGAGGTGCTTACATCGAAAAAGAAGACCCCATTCTTCTCCAAGGCCGCTGAAACTTGGGCAAATACCCGAGATAGTTCTTCTTCTTTTTGGAAATAATTTAAAGTGTCATGTACTGAAAAAATTAGATCAAAAGACTGGTTCAATTTAGGAAAGGATAGAAGGTCTCCTAATTTACGGACCCCTCTAATTTGCTGAGAATCGGCGATTTGGAGCATTTCAGGAGAATTATCGATTCCCCAAAGTTCTGTGGAAGAAGGTAGAAATTTCCAAATTTTGCAGGTTCCACAACCTAAATCTAATGCGATTTTTGGATGGATTTTTTGGGTTCCAATCTGGTAAGATTCCAAAATCATCTTCGCCCAGTCACGATAAGGTGCCCGTTTCATGACCCCGTCGTAAATGCTCGCAAACGCCGTATAAGGCCTTTTTTTGGGGATTGGAGAAATAATTCTTGATTTATTCCCCTGCTTACGAGTATTCCTATCCATTTGATGAGACATAATTCTCAAGGAGGAGATTTCCTTCCGAGAATTTCTTTGAAACTCTAAGTATGGGCCTAGAACTTCTTTTACCCTTTTTAGCCAGTGTAGGCATTACTATCCTCCTTCGCAGGATGGACAAGTCGAATTATAAGCTCAGCCAAATCAAAAGATATACTGGCAAACTCCAGGAAGAATTACAAGAGATTGCCCTGGAAAAAATCCAATCCGTAAAAGATTCTGGAATAGAACTGGAGATCAGTTTAAAACAAACTAGAAAACTTGCGGAAGAGGTAAGAGGCCTTAACGATGAATCCAGACAATTGCTGGATACAATTCGTTCCAATAGAGATTTTTTAAACGCAGTTACATTAGATTTAAAAGAAGTAGTTCATCTTTCTTCTGATATTCGCCAAGAATCTCAATCCATCCAAGACGGATTACAAAGATTGGAGATCGGCAAAAAAGAAGTGCATGGGATCGGAAATCATATCCAAGAACTTCGTTCCGAGGCAGAAGTTCTGCTCGAAGCATTCCAAGAAAAACTTAATTTCCGTTCTGATGATATTCTACAATCACTCGCTTCTAAAATTGTAGAGTTAGAAGGATTATTAGAAGTTAAGGCGGACAGGATTGAATCCGGTTTAGAAGAATTGGGAGAAGCTTTCCGCCAAAGATTAGAAGCCCAAACAAAGTCATTATATCATGAAACCGTAGGCAAAGTAGATAATGCTCGCGAAGAAGTTCAGTCTCTTCTTGAATCAGTAAAAGTAAAAGAAGAAGATATAGATGCGAGAACAGATCGTATGCAGACTGCATTCTTATCTGTATCCGAAAAAATTGATCGATTAGAAACTAGAGTGGATGAGAAGGCAGAACTTGCGGATCGTAAGTTAGAAGAGACCTTCTCCCACAATGAATCAGTCATTCGCCAAAAATACGATCAAGTATTAGAACAAGTAGTTCATTCTAAAGAAGCATTCTTAAACGGAGTTCGTATAGAGATCGAGGCAATTCGTAAAGAAATAGAAGGAATGAGCCTCGAAACCTTAACTAGACGAGACGAGATCTTAAACGAGACTAGACGCCAAGCAGAAGGGATCAACGACTCCATCAATATCTTCCAAGAAAAATATCTGGAAGCAGAGAACAAATTACTCAAACAAGCAGATTCCCGCAAAGCGGATCTGATGCGTCAGATAGATTCCTTCGAAGACGAATTCAATCGTATTTCCAGCAGTTTAAGAATAGAAGCAGAAGATTTGAGAAAGGAAATTCTTTCCGGACTGAAAGAATTCCATTCCGCTTTAGAATCTTCTCGTTCAGAAGAAGAAAGAAAATCTAAACTTAAACTAGACCAAATCAGAGAGTCTTTGGAAGAAGAACTAAAAGTTCTTCAATCTTCTCAGGCAGAAAAATTCCGTGCAGACTGGGAAACTATTAAAGAAAATGTTAAGGATTATTCTTCTCAAATTTCTACTCGAATGAAAGAGATAGAGGTTTCAGTTAAAGATCTGAAAGTTTCTTTAGAAGAAGAAGTAGGGGCATTACATGCTTCTCATTCGGATCGTTTCCGTTCTGAATGGGATTCTATTAGAGAAAATGTAAAAATTTTCGACGTCCAGGTTTCTACTCGGATGAAAGAAATGGATTCTTATGTAAAAGATATCCGAGAAGCCTTAGAAGGAACCGCAGGGGATATTCTTGCAGAAGCAGAATCTAAGGTAAGCGAGATCGGTCTTTCTATCGAAGACGAGTTCCGTAAAATGGACAGAAGATTCGAACATTTCTCTCGTTCTTGGGAAGAAGATGTACAATCCCAGAAAAACCATACCATGGATGCAATCCGTGGATTAGAAGAAAGACTGGGACAGATCCATTTTAAAGGCGCAGAATATTTGGAAGAATTTTCCAAATCATACGCAGAACAAAAAGATAAGATCGAAGAATTTGTATCTAAATATAAGGCTAACTTCCAGAAAGAGGGAGAAGAGGTCAGAGAGGATCTTGTTTCTCGTTTCAAAGACCTGAAAGCCGAAGCGATTACTAATGTAGAGAACGTAAAAGTGGAATATTCTGCTGCTGGAGAAAGATTTGAAAATCTTCTGCGCAAGAATGAAAAACTTTTAGAAATGCAAGCGGAGAAGATCCGTACTTCTACCGAATCCCAACTCGAAAAAGCTGGAGAGCAGGCAAGAGTTGTTCTAGATAAACTGAAAGAATCCGGCCAAGACTTCTTCGAAAGACAGGAAGAAAAAATAGATCGTCTGAACGATACTATCGATTCCAAGATCAACAGACAATTGTCTGCGCTCTTGGACAAAGGCCAAATTCAATTAAGTCAATTGGAAGAAAGAATCGCAAAACATTTAGCGGACGTAAAACGACATCTGGAAGAAGCTTTAGATTCAGGGATCAAAGAAAGCGAAAGCCAGATGAAGGAATTCCAGAATCAGGTAAAATACCTACTGAAAGAAACTGAAGAATCTTCAGAAGAATTCCTAAAAACAGGAAGAGAAGAATTCCAGAAGGCACAAAAAGAATATCGTGTACTTCAAATCGATCTTCGCAAAGATCTATCAGAGATCCAAGATGCAAAACGTTCTCTATTCTCCGAATTAGAAGAAGAAGCAGAAAAATTGCGTTCTTCCGTGGATGATATATCTGAAAGGATACAGGATGCAGAAAAACGTTCTGCACTCTTTTTGGATGTAAAAGAAATTATAGAACGTTCCGAAGAATTTGTCTCCGAGATGAGAGAAGCTCTGGAAGATGCAAACCATACTGAAAAAACGTATGAAGATCTGGATCAGAATTTAGTTCGGATCAAAAAAGTACAAGAAGAACTGGAGACACGTATCTCTCAGGCGGAAGAAAGAAGTTCAGAAATTCTTTCTATAGAAGAAAAAGCAGAAGTTTTAAAAGAAGAATTCGAAAGGATCATGGAAGAATCTTCTCAGTGGAACGATACTCATCGCAAACTTGTAGAGGCAGGCGAGAGGGCATTCGAAATGGAGTCCCGTTTCTTGGATCTGGAAGATCGTTTGGGTAGAGTTGTATCCGTTAGAGAAGAGATCAAATCATTAGATCAAGATAGCCAAACCCATAAAGAGAATTCATTCAAATTAGCTCAGAAGATACGCGAGATGGAAAAAGAAATCTCCGTAATCGAAGCAAGAGAAAGAGAAGTCGCAGAAACTCTTAGAAAAACTGACGACAGACTAGAAGGTCTTGCTGGCAGAAAAGAAGAGATACTTTCTGTAGAAGCTAAGTTTGATAAGATAGAAGACCTAATGTCAGAGTTAGGAGAGCGCCATAAACAGATCAGCACTCTTCAACAAAGATTAGATGATATGAAAGAAGGTGCATTATCTGTTAAGGATGACCTAGAAGGTCTACTTTCCGAAGCAGAAGACACCTTCGAAAAACTTTCTACATTCATGGATGTGGTCCAAACCAATATGTCTAAGACCGGAGGGGGAAAATCCGGTAAGACCCAAGGTCAAGACCCCTTAGTAACTAGAAAGAAAGCAACAGTGTTGAATTTATTTCATAATTTTCATTGGCAACCAGAGACCATCGCTGAAAAATTAGGGCTCGAAACTTCTTTGGTCCAAACTATCATTCAAAACGAGACGGTGAAAAAGGGATGATTTTTTTCTTGACCCGAATGTTTTCCCCCAATATGTCTCGTTCCCACTTGTATTATACGACATGCAAAAAATTTCATAGGGAGAACCTTTCGTTTTTAACAAAAAACTGAAATTGTAGGGTAGCATTCCGAAAATGATTCCTTTTTTCGAGGCATCTGGAAACGTATCACAGTAAATTTGACACGTTCCGGCAAAGTCTCGGGATGGAATAAGGAGATGCTCCCAAAGCTCGTTCGTATGGTACAAAAAAAGAAAACTACTGTTAAGAGGAAGAATTCCATGGCTCAAAGCGCTGAAAAGGATACCCTCATCGTCGCAAGCAAGGTAAAAGCTTATATCAAATCTAAAGGCTTTATGACTTCCGGAGACGCGGTCGATGGCTTGAATGAAAAGTTATACGGACTGATCGACGATGCTTTAAAACGTACCGAGGCGAACAAACGCACTACGGTAAGACCAACCGACTTCTAATCCATTCTTGATCTACATCAAGAACAAGACTGAAATCGAGAAAATGAGGGCGGCGGGCAAATTAGCCGCCGCGCTTCTTGACTATATATCCGGGTTTATTCAACCAGGTATAAGTACTCTTGCGATCAATGATCTCTGCGAAGAGTTCACTAAGAAAAATGGAGGCAAGTCGGCTCCATTAGGTTACAAGGGTTTTCCGAAATCAGTATGTACTTCTATCAATGAAGTCGTTTGCCACGGCATACCAAAGGCAATCGATGTTCTGAAAGAAGGAGATATAGTCAACGTAGACGTTACTCCTATCGTAGATGGATATCATGGAGATAGTTCTCGTACTTTTATCGTAGGTGGTAAAACTTCTCCGGAAGTAGAACGTCTCGTAAAAGATGCAGAACGTGCCATGTGGATTGGGATAGAGCAGGTAAAACCTGGAAATCGTGTTAGCGATATTGCAAATGCGATCGATGACTATCTAACTCCTAAAGGATACGGGATCGTTAAAGATCTAATGGGCCACGGAATAGGAAGAGGTTTCCATGAAGAACCTCAAATCCCTCATTACCGTTCCGGCCGTAAACTCGCCAAATTAGAACCTGGAATGACATTCACTATAGAACCAATGGTGAATTTAGGAACCTGGGAAGTGATTTTTTCTAAAAAGGATGGTTGGACTGTGACCACAAGGGACGGAAAATGGTCCGCTCAGTTCGAACATACCATTCTAGTCACTGAAAAAGGCTATGAAATTTTAACCCAAGCATAGTAATCTGTCGTGCATGGATTTCGTTTGGAAATATATTTCTTTACTAGGTAAGGATCTCGCCTTTTTCGTTTTAGGCTTCTTAGTCTTTTACATCGGCAAAAAACTCAAGGACTGGACGGAACCTCGTAAGTTAGACGAGGAATTAGTAAAATCCGATAATAGCGCGCTCGCATTGAGCTTATCTGGTTATTATATCGGGGTCATAATATTATTTATCACCATAGTTTCTCACCCTGGAGAAAAAGGAGACTTGGTTGGAGATCTTTTCCAAGTATCTTCATTTTCTATCTTAGGAGTTGTACTTCTTCTTCTCTCCCAAAAGATAAACGATGGATTGATTTTGGGTGGAATAGACGCAATCGAAGAGATCTATGAAAAAAGAAATCTAGCGGTTGCTTCCGTTTTATTCGGAGGAACAATCGCGAGTTCCTTTTTTATTGCAGCTGCATTGAATGGGGATATAGGAGAGAAGGTCTTTCCTCAAGGATTAGGAATTGCAGTTTCTCCACTTGTTGAAAAAACAATCGTAGGATCTATTATCTCTGTGATCTTCTTCTCTATTGGACAGATAGGGATGATCTTATTCTCAGTTTATTATAAACTTTGGATACCTTATAAACTAAGATTAGAGTTAGAGGAAAAACAGAACCTTGCTGCAGGAACAGCATTTGCAGGAGCATTACTTGCAATCGGAATTTTACTTACCAGAGCATTGTTTAGAGAATTTGAATCCTTATACCAAACAGGGATCTTATTACTCTTAGATCTTGGACTTGCATTTATAATCATTCCTATTTTACATTTTTTTGCGGATTGGGTCGTGCTTCCTGGTTCCACATTAAAGGAAGAAATAGAAAGGGATCAGAATTTCGGGGCAGGACTTTTGGAAGCAGTGGTGCTTGTGTCCTTCTCTGCTATTATATTTTTTGCAGTTTGAATTAGAATAAATCTTTAGAAGAGTATAATTTCCATTCAAGATGATATACTTTTTTGATCCCGAAATCACAAGCTGCTTGTAAAATCATTTTTTCATCCGATTCTTGGGATAGGATAGAATAAGCATCAGTAAGATCTGAAACGATCTCAGCAAAAATGTATTTATGAGTAGGTAAGAAGGGAGAAAGTCCTCTCTCTTCAAATCCTCGTAGCGCTCCTAAAAGTCCTGCGAGTAAAATCCTACCGAGCGGTCTTGCTCTTTCTTTTGGGAGATCTAAGCCGGCTTCTTTTGCTGCGACTAAAAGTTCCTGGAGTGGAATTCCTCCGGATAAAGAATATAAGGATGTTTCTTCTCCTTCCTGCATAAAGAAAGAATAAGATATGCTTCTCGAAAGTAAAGAACTTCTGGATGAACTAAAAGATATCGCAGAGATGAATGGGTTCCAATTATTCGGAGTGGGCCCGGCATCTGTTCCGTCTGGAGATAAGGAGAATATTCTTCATTGGGTTGGAGAAGGTCGTCATGGAAATATGGATTGGTATCCAAAAAACATGAATCTCCGACTCGAGTTAGAAGGACTTGGGTTCAAACCTGAATCTGTAATTGCGTTGGGTGCATTATATAATGATCCTGAATATGAAAACTTGGATCTACCGTATCGTTTTTCCAGATATGCGATGGGAGAAGATTATCATTCTGTTCTTCGTAAAAAAGCTTCTGGCTTATTAGAATTTTTAAAGAAGAAGTTTCCGAATCAAAAATTCAGACAGGGAGTGGACTCTCTTCCTGTACCTGAAAAAATTTTAGCAAGAGAAGCAGGCCTCGGTTGGATCGGAAAAAATACAAATCTAATCCATGAAGAATACGGATCCTTTTTCTTTATTAGTTTAATTTTTACGGACCTTCCTCTCAGTTTTGTTTCCATCCAAGCAAAAGACAGATGTGGAACTTGCAGGGCTTGTATAGATTCCTGTCCAACCGGTGCATTGGAGCCTTACAAAATTGATGCCCGAAAATGTATCTCTTATAAAACGATAGAAGATAGATCTGAGAATGTGGACTCATTACATGGCTGGATATACGGCTGTGATATTTGCCAAGAAATCTGTCCTTGGAATGGAGTCAAAGCACGTAAGAAGGGATGGAAAACAGAGATAGGTGAATTTAAGATCCGAGATCTATTCAAAAAAGAAAATCTCTCGGATCTGGATGAGAAAGAATTCAAAATGTATTTTCAGGACTCTGCAGTGAGTAGGATCTCTTACAAACAGATGAAAAGAAATTTAAGTGTTTGGGAAAGAGATTCTTCCAAATCTTGAAGACAGAAGTTTATCTATTAACGCTAAAAATCCTGCGATCAATAAAAACAAAACGAAAATCCCTACAATATTTATCATAACTCCTGAATAACCTAAACGGGGAACATCCATAATATTATAAGGATACCATTCCATAATGGCACCTCTTGCCAAAGTGAATATTGCATAAGCTATCGGAAGAATAGCAGCTAATAATACTCTGCGAAGAGTTACAGTTTTTGCAGGTCCAAATATGATCCAACCGACCACCGCAATTATGGGAGCGATATCATGTTCTAAGTGACTTGCAGTGTCCGCAATAATATCGTTCTTTGGAACGGTTTGAAGTACGAAGTTAAAAACGATCCCAGTGATCGTAATATCTATTATTCCAATCAAACGCCAAATATGAAAATTAGAAGAAGTGCGCTCTAAATTTAATGTTAGAAGGAGTGTAGTAAGCCCTAAGATTAAGTTGGACTGAGTTGTAAAAAATGAAAATTGATTTAGTAAACTATCAAATCCTGGGCCGAATGTACGAGTAAAACCTGCGTTTGGCGGAAGAGAGGATTGATGATGATAGGCATACCAAAGTTCTAATAGAACTCCTACAAAACAAATAAGAGCAGTGGAAGCGAATACTAAGCGGGCCAGAGTGAAATTGAGTTTAGAAGTTTGCATTTGATTATATCTCAGTTCAGAAAAACAGATCGCTGGATTTTTATGAGTTTCAGTATCTCGTCAATGCAATTTTTTCTCTTACGTTAGAAGCGTCTCGAATCGGAGAATCGCCGAAAAATCTGGAATATTCTCGATTGAATTGAGTTACACTTTCGTATCCCACTTCAAATGCGGCGCGTGATGCGGAATAAGCACTATGGACTAAAAGTTTTCTCGCTTCAAGTAATCTAAGTTGTTTTTGGAATTGGATGGGGCTTAGTCCAGTGATCTGTTTGAATTGTCTATGAAATGTGGTAACGCCTAATCTTGACTTTGCCGCCAAACGTTTGATTTCCATGGATGTTGTATAATTTTCTCGGATCCATCTAATCGCAGGATATATGCTCGGGCCTTTTCCTTGGGACTGGCAGAATTTTCTTAAACGCCATCCTTGAGGACCAATAAGAGTTCTATATAAGATTTCTCTTTCGTATATAGGCGCAAGTGCCGGAATATGTTCAGGAGTTTTTAAAAGACGAAGCATTCTGACCCAAGCTTCTAAAAACTCAATGGAAGCTTCACATGCAACGAACTCGTTGTCCGCATTTTCTTCGGAAGGATCTTTTGGAAGATCATTTAATAAATTTAGAATGGAGTCTTGGTCCAATTCAAGACCTAACGAAATGTAAGGTCCGTTCTTACCTTGTTGCACTTTTCCTGTGGCAGGTATATCTGCTTAAATAATGAAGTAAGAAGGCGCTTTTAATTCGATTGTTTGCTCTCCTATAGAGATTGTCTTACCACCTTGCACAACTAATCCGATCATGGGCTCATAGACAGCCGCAAGTTGGTATTCGGATACTTCTCCCTTTATGAGTAATACTTTTGGAAGTTCCGTCTTGGTTGGTTTTGTGGTAGCCTGAATTGTAAGTTCAGCAATCTCTTTTAAGATTTCCTTCATTTTATATAAGAATACAACAGAACCATATTTTCTAAAGCTAAATTCTGAGAATATTTAAATTTAATAATGGTGAGGTATAATTAGGCAATCAATCGGCATGATCGGATCTTTACGATATTTATAAAATCTTCTACTATATAATGTATTGGAGGACGTTATGAAAATTGCAATCGTCACAGGAGCAAGTAACGGGATCGGTAAAAACACCGCGATCGAATTAGGAAAAAGAGGGATTGGTGTGATCGTTACTTATCATTCGGATAAGGAAGGTGCAGAAGAAGTTGTAAAGGAAATAGGGAAGAATGGATCCAAGGCTGTTAGCCTTAAATTGGATCTAAGCCAAAAGTCTTCTTTCGAAAGTTTCACTGAGCTTGTAAAAAAGAACCTGGAAGAGATTTGGAAAAGAAAAACTTTTGATTACTTGGTAAATAACGGAGGTGTCGGGGGAGGTATGCCTTTCACAGAGATTACGGAAGAATATTTCGATCAAATACTGAATACGAATTTTAAAGGACCATTTTTCTTAACACAACAACTCGTTAGATTTATAGAAGATAATGGAAGAATAGTAAATACATCCAGTTCTTCCAGTCACGGATCTTTTGTAGGATACTCAGCATACGGCGCTTCTAAAGCCGCATTAACTTCTTGGACCAAGTATCTGGCAAAAGAACTTTCTCCTAGAAAGATCAGAGTGAATTCAGTTTCTCCTGGCCCAACCCATACGAACCTTGGAGGAGGCGCATTTGATAAATATCCGGAATATATCCAACCGTTAGCGGATCAGACTGCATTGGGAAGAATTGGAAGTCCAGATGATATCGCGAAGGTAATTGTAAATCTGTTATCGGATGAATTCTCCTGGGTGACTGCTCAAGACTTAGAGGTTTCCGGAGGATATTTGCTCTAAAGTGACAAGTAGATTTTTAAGATCACGTTGTAGGAGCTCCTACATGGTTGCTGGGCAGAATGTGCTTGCTGGTTTGAGTTTTTTGTGATAAGTCGGTGACCGACATACGGAGGTCAACCGAGCGTAAAGATAAGACAGCGTGAAGAGATTGGACCGAAGTTTTGCAATGGGTACCACCGCCCAGCCCCCACCCAGTAAAGGGTGGGGAGACCTCGCTCAATTTTGTAGGAATTCCAACAAATTCACTTCGAAAACTCCTTTTCTCCCTGGAGTAAAAGGCTTGGATAGTCAGATACATGCGCGCGGGTCTGAAACAAAAGGAAACCGATCTTCTGACCTACGAATTCGATCCTAAAACGAATTTAAAACTTAGAAATTGGTTCGTTCAAGAAAAAAGAGATCTGGCATTTCGAAAAAATAGAACTCCTTATTCAACTTGGGTGAGTGAGATTATGCTGCAACAAACGAGAGTAGCAGCAATGCTTCCTCTTTACGAAAAGTTTATGCGTAGATTTCCAAAACCGGAAGATCTTGCAATCGCGGAAGAAGAGGAAGTATTTCGCTATTGGCAAGGACTTGGTTACTATTCCAGAGCTAAAAATCTTTTGGCTGGAGTTCAAAAATTAGTGAACGAGTTTGGTGGAAAATTTCCAAAAACTTTGGAAGATGCTCTTTCTCTTCCTGGTGTAGGTCCTTATACAGCTCGTGCAATTCTTTCAATTTCTTATAATTTACCTTTTGCTGTTTTAGATGGGAACGCAAAAAGAGTCCTCTCTCGTTTGGTGTTATTCAAAGAATCTGGACCCAAAGCAGATCCAACGTTACAAAGGATAGCAGATTCATTTTTGAATCTTGAATTTTCTGGAGACCATAACGAAGCAGTAATGGAATTAGGCGCTCGCATCTGTATTCCAAAACCCTTATGTAAAGAATGTCCTCTTCAGAATGATTGTTTGGCTTACCAAAATGGTGTCCAAGAAAGTATTCCGGAGATAGAAAAGAAAAAGAAAGAAATCCTTTTAAATATCCGTTTTTATATTCTAAAAACAAAACAAGGAATACTCCTTATTCGTTATCCTGAGAGAAGATTTTTTAAAACAATCTATTCTTTGCCTTTTTCCTTCGAAGGCAAAAATCCTTATGAGGCAGATCCTGTTTTAGATTGGGGTTTAAAACCAACTGACCTTGGGATCAAATTTAAACATACAATCACACATCATAAGATCCAAGGTTTTGTTTCTGAAACTGAATTGGATCCAAAATCAGAAAAGAAGATCCTGGAAAATTTTCGCAAGATTCGCCCTTCTATAGAGATCAAATATTGTAATTGGAAAAACTTGGAGACCGAGTTTCCTTCTTCCATAGCAAAAAAGATCAAACAAACCCTGGCAAAAGACGGAGCTGTTCTGCCTGGTTTAGAAAATTAAACACATATAAAAGGAATACTATGAGCATTCGATCCACTTCAGAATTTGTAAAAGAACTTTCTAAAAAAGGAGAACTTTTGGAGATCAGAGAAGAAGTGGATCCTATTTTGGAGATTGCAGAGATCCAGAGAAGGGTAGTTGCCAAAAGAGGACCAGCACTTCTATTTTCGAATGTAAAAGGATCCAAATTTTCCGTAGCGACGAATCTATACGGATCTGAAGCCCGGATCAAGGTCGCGTTCGGAGAAGATCCGGAAAAGTTTATTCAGAAAATCGCATATACTGCAAAACATCTAATGCCTCCTACTCCTAAAAAAGTATGGGAAGCAAGATCTCTCGCCTGGACTGCTTTGAAAGTAGGGCTAAAGAAAGTAAGTAGGGCTCCAATTCTTGATTCGGAGTTGCAGAGTATTGAAGAGTTGCCTGCTTTAAAATCTTGGCCCAAGGATGCAGCAAGATTTATCACATTACCTTTGGTATATACAGAAAGTCCCAAAACCGGAAAAGGAAATTTGGGAATGTATCGGATCCAATTCCACGAGCCTAAACTCACAGGGATGCATATACAGATCCATAGAGGTGGAGGATTTCATTATTCTGAGGCGGAAGCAGAAGGTAATGCACTGCCTGCACATATCTATGTAGGAGGTCCACCCGCTCTCACAATTTCTGCAGTGGCACCGTTGCCGGAAGAGATAAGTGAATTCCTTCTCGCCTCACTTTTATTAGGTGAAAGATTAAAAGTAGTAAAAAACAAAAAGATCAGTTCGCTTCCGATCGTTGCAGACGCTGATTTTGCATTAATAGGAAAAATTCCACCTAAGATCAGAAGACCAGAAGGTCCATTCGGAGATCATTACGGATATTATGCTTTAAAACATGATTATCCAGTATTCGAAATAGATAAAATTTACGCTCGTAAGGATGCAATCTGGCCTGCAACGGTTGTAGGACGTCCTCCACAAGAAGATCATTGGATTGCGGAATATTTACAACATCTACTATCCCCCATGTTCACGATCGTAATGCCTCAGGTAAAAGGGATTTGGGCATATGAAGAATCCGGAGTGCATTCTTTAGCAGCAGCAATAGTAAAAGAAAGATACAAAAAAGAAGCATTCATGGGTGCTCTTAGAATTTTGGGAGAAGGACAATTATCTCTTACTAAATTTCTGATCGTGACTGACCAAGATGTTCCTTTGATGGATTTTAAAACTACTTTCCTTGCAGCTCTGGAAAGATTCCAACCAGAAACCGACTTACATATATTCTCTAATATTTCTCAAGACACTTTGGATTATACAGGACCAAAAGTAAATGAAGGCAGTAAAGCTGTTCTACTAGGAGTTGGGCCTAAAACTCAAAAACTAAAACCTAAGATCACTTCTAATATTAAAAATTCTAAATTCAAAAATCCGAAAGTATATTGCCCTGGAGTTTTGGTAGTTTCCGGACCAAAATATAAAAAAGGAGACGGAGTTTTAGAAACACTTCGTAAAGAAGCAATTACCCAAGGATTTTTATTCGTATTCTTAGTAGATAATTCAGAAGAAGCAACAAAATCAGATCATGACTTTATTTGGAATGTATTCACTCGATTTGAGCCCGCCGCAGATATCTACGGAGATTCGAAAGTGATTCGTAATCATATTTCTTTCCAAGGTCCAATCTTAGTGGATGCAAGATTAAAAACTTGGTATCCATCTGTTCTGGAAGAAGATCCTAAAATCTCCAAACAAGTGGAGAATAGATTTGGTAGACTTTTGGATTCAATTTAGGTAAATGGAAGAATGGGAATGAAACGAGTAATCGTTACCGGCGGAGCCGGACTGATAGGAAGTAATATAGTTAGACTTTTAAACGAGCAAGGGATTTCAGATATCCTTGTGGTAGACCATTTGGGTACTTCTTCTAAATGGAAAAACCTAAGAGGTTTGGAATATTCTGATTATTTAGAAAAAGAAGAATTCCTGGAAAAAATACAAACCACAGATATTCTAAAAGATTATTCTCATATCTTTCATTTGGGAGCTTGTTCTTCCACAACTGAGACTGACGCTTCTTATCTGATCCGAAATAATTATGAATATACTAAGATCCTAGCAGAAGAGTCTCTTCGCAGAAAAATACATTTCTTATATGCTTCTTCTGCAGCCACATACGGAGAGGGGCAATTCGGATACGATGATAAGGCTCCGATCCATCCACTCAAACCTTTGAATATGTATGGATATTCTAAACATATGTTTGATCTATACGCCTTAAGAAAAGGTTTCTTAGATAAGATCACAGGAGTAAAATACTTCAATATATTCGGATTTGGAGAGGCTCATAAGGGAGACATGAGATCAGTAGTATTAAAAGGATACGAACAGATCTCTTCCGAAGGAAAACTGAAATTATTCAAGTCCTATCGTCCAGATTATAAGGATGGGGAACAAAAAAGGGACTTCTTGTACGTAAAAGACGCTGCCAAGATCAGCCTATTCCTTTTAGAAAATCGTAAATTCGGTTTATATAATGTGGGAAGAGGGCAAGCAGAAACCTGGAATTCACTCGCTTCTGCATTATTTACAGCTTTAGGAAAGCCGGAAAATATAGAATATATGGAAATGCCTGAAAGCCTAAAGGCAAAATACCAATATTATACAAAGGCAGAGACCCAAAAACTGATCTCGAGTGGTTACAAAGAAGGATTTACTGATTTGAAGACCGCGATTGCGGATTACGTGGATCTGTTAAGAAAAGAAGATTAATAAAGGGGTCCCTTTAGAACCCCCCACAGCTATTGATTACCTAGAAAAGATCTGAAGTAAAGATTTTGCGAATGCTTTGAATTTTGCGTCTTTGATAGAGTAGAATACTTGGTTAGAAACTTTCTTGCTTCCTAAGTATCCTGCTTCTTTCATTTTGCTAAGGTGTTGGGAAGCAGCTGATTGGCTGATACCAAGTGCGTCTACAAGTTCTCCTACGCTGTGCTCTTTTTTAGAAAGATGGAGAAGGATTTTTAATCTATCAGGATGAGCTACTGCTTTAAGTCCGCGGATAGTAGAATCCAGATGAGTTTTTTTAATGTCTAACTTTTGGGCTGCCATAATCTGCCTTCTGTTGTATTTGAATCCACTCTAACATAACCTTTGAAATTTACAAGGATTTCCGAAAAGTATCTCTATTTTTTGTAAAATTAGAAATCATGTAAATTATGATATAATTATGTAAATAAAATGGAAAATAATTTATTACCAATTGTAGATATAATAACCTCAAAGCTTAGATAATTTGAATATTATAACTTTCAATCCTTCGAATATTAGAACCCTCTTACGTTTAGAAGATCCCAAAAACTCAATATTCTAATTTAACAATAAACTAAATATGTACTATTATAAAGTTCGAATTTGCCAGAATTCTAATTCAAGAAAACGTTTAGAAGAGTGAACAAACTTTTAGCCTAATCAAGATAGGCGAAACGAAATTATTAAAGGCAAAAGTGTGGAAGAATTAAGGAAAACTAATGGACTGAAGAAGGGAATAAAAGAAACAAAGGGGTCAAATTTTGACCCCTCCGGAAATTTCCAAAACGACTCCGTCTACCAGATCGTTTTGAGCGATGAATACCGCTGTGCTTGCAATTTCATCCGGTCTGCCTAATCTACCGATCGGGATCAGAGCTTCCCATTTTTTGAGAGCTTCCGGATTCATGTCTTTCATTACCATTTCAGTAGCGATGAATCCAGGAGCGATACCTGCGACTCTGATACCGTAACGACTGAGTTCCTTCGCCCATAACTTGGTCATTGCTGCGACACCCGCTTTTGCTGCGGAATAATTAGTTTGGCCTGGGTTACCATGCATAGAAACGGAAGCGATAGGGATGATTACCCCTTTGGTACCGTTATTTACCATTTGAACCGCAGCTTCCCTACCTGTTAAGAATACTCCTGTCAAGTTCACATCGATTACTGCCTGCCATTCTGCCAAAGACATCTTGGATGCTACTTTACCAGTTTGTTTATCAGCCTTGATTAAGAGACCGTCTCTTAATATTCCGGCATTCAAAACTGCGATGTCCACAGAACCGAAAGCAGAAACCGCTTTTTCCATGAGTTCCTCAGCGTCTTTTTCCTTAGAAACGTCTGTTGGAACTGCAATTACCTTAGCGCCAAGCGCTTCGATCTCTTTTTTGGCTCCTGCAAGTTTCTCTTCGGAGATATCCGACAGAACGATATTGGCTCCCAATTTCGCAAAATGAAGGGCCATCTCTTTGCCTAAGCCTCCGGCAGAACCGGTGACTACGGCAGTCTTATTTGTGATTTCCAACTTGGTTGATTTCCTTACTTCTAATGGTTACGTAATCGTCGGTGAAAGGGATTTCTACCCTAGCGATAGTTTCTCCGGCGTTTGTTTGGATCCTGAAAAGTTTTGGATCAATATTCTCACTTTTGAGAAGGATCATGATAAGAGCGATCCCTAGACCTGCTCCCTCTGTATTGTCCATATTATCCATATAGAACTCGGCGATATCATTATATTCCATCGCCTTTTTCATTTTCTCCCTCATACGAGATTCTTCGATCTCGATCACAGGAGTATTATTAACTACTTCGACTACCAAACCTTCCGGAGCATAAGTTACCGAAATTTTGACAAAAACGCCTCTGGCAAGACAACGCTTCCCGTATTCGTCGGCCATTTTTTCGGAGAAGTTCTGTTTGAATTGGGCCAGACCCTGGTCATAATGATCCAGATTTCGGATATCCAAACCTAGGTCTTCGAAGAAAACCCTCTTTTGGTTGGCCTTTACCCCGTTGATCGCCATTTCTTTGGTGATCGTATACAACATCTCGATGTATCTTGTTTGGCCCAATTTTTCCAGAACTTCTGTTAGAATACGCAGAACGTATTTTTCTAATTTGGAATTCATTCTGGAAGATTGAACGGAGATGCGGGAGCGGTTGAGGATGTAGTCTGAGAGCTGGGCGTCTAAATCTTTGAAACTTTTTGCCATGCTCGTTCAGTCCTCTGCGGGAGTAAAATCGATACCCAGTGTTTCCCCTAGGACGATTCATGCAATCAAAAATCAGAGGATCCCAGATCTCAAAAAGGATACAAACTCCAAGGTTTGGCCGCGTCCGATCCGGACTAAAGCCGACTCGGACCAAGCTCTCACCTCCAGTCAAAAAATCACATGCGCGATTTTTTGACTACGGCTCGATCTTTCGCGGGTAGTAATAGGAAATTTAAAGTTTACTAACTGATCCAACCCTACTCAATGTGATCAAATTTTTATCATGTTATTATAAAGAGATTATCCTCTATAATTTTTAAAAATTAGAATATTATTTATAATTAAAATTATAGATTTGAGATTGTCGATTTTCTAAAATAAAACGAAAAGGAAACAAAACAATGAAACTTGCAAAATTAATTCTTCGGTTGCTTCCACTCTTTCTCATCCTTAACGGTTTGGAACTTACTGCGCAGCCTGCTCCGTATAAATTGGTAAATCCGGTACGTATACGGCCATTCGGCGATTCCATTACATATGGGGTTCAATTTGCTGCTGGTTTCCCATTTTGCCCAGTTCCGGCTATCGGACAATATATTTGCTCTCCGCCAATTGCAATTGGAGGAGGTTATCGGGGATGGATGGCTTTATTTTCTTTTGAAGGAGATGGTATCATATTCACAACAGAAGGATACCAAGCGGGAGGATCAAATACAAGCCAATGGATCTCCAATACGCAGACGCATGATGGATATCCGGGTTGGACAAATGAAAAATTGATGCCGATTGCAGGTTTACCTAGCTTTTCGGATATCACGTTAGTCCATTCGGGTACGAATGATATGTGGCAGATCTTAAAGATCCAGAATCCAACGGATGCTCAGATCGATCAAGTGGCGTCTTCGGCAGGAGCGAGTCTCTTTCAGTTACTCAATCAGTTGCTTGCAAATAATCCAAAGGCTTACGTGTTCGTTGCCAAAATAATCCAGGTTTCGGCGCCTCAGGCTCCATATAATTCATTCGATTATAATACGGTAAATAAAGTTATCTTTAAGTATAATAATTACATTTCAAATAACTGGATTAATGTGCCGCCTGCGAACAGGGCAAGAATGGCGCTTGTAGATATGTCCCAAGTTTTACAACAAGGACCCGATTATTCCGGGGATGGAGTCCATCCGAGTGGACTAGGTTATATGAAGATAGCTTGCACATGGATCCAAGCCATTAAAGGACAACAACCTAACCCTCAAGCACCTTGTTCTGGGATCACAGATTTAAGTGCGGTCCAAAAAATGACCCCATCAAAAAGTGAAGCGAAACAGATGACTCTTCCAAAAGAACAGTTTCAGAAATTGTTTCAAGGAAAGCCGCGATCTAATTGAGATGACTTTTTCTTCTCTTCCATTTTGGCGAAAAAAATAAAATACTATACAAAAAAATAGTTTACAAAAGTATATAATCATACGAATAGTATTCTGTAGCTAAGAGGAAAAACCATGCTTCAGACAATTAGTATTCGAGATTTTGCATTAATTGAATCAGCCCAAATCGACTTAAGAGGGGGCTTAACTGCGATTACGGGAGAGACCGGTTCTGGAAAATCTCTCTTACTAGATGCTCTTTCTTCCTTACTCGGGGGAAAGAGCAGTACTATGGATATCCGAACAGGCTCGGACAAGTATTGTCTAGAAGCTGAGTTCGATATTTCCCAAAATCCAGGCGCCATAACCTGGATGCGGGAACATGGCTTTCCTCTAAGCGGTTCTGCGATCGTGATTCGAAAAGAATTCACCCGGGACGGAAAAACAAAAATCCAGATCAATCATTCACTTTCTTCCGCTCAGGTACTTCGTGGTTTAGGAGAGATCCTATCCGAAGTTCATAACCAAAATGATCAAATTCTACTTTTGGATAAAGCTCAACAATTGGATATCTTGGATGGTTTTGCAGGTTTGCATACACTTCGAGGAGAAGTGAAAGAAGGATTTTTAACCTATAAAAGTCTCAAAAAAAGGTTAGAGGAATTAGAATTATCTCATGCAGACAGAAACCGTAAAAAAGAGATACTTCAGTACCAGATAGAAGAGATCCATACTGCTAATTTTAAATTGGGAGAAGAGGAGGAACTCAGTAAAGAAGAGAACCTACTCGTTCATGGAGAAAAACTCGCAGAGAACCTGGATATAATCACCGGTTACTTGCATGAAAGTGAATCTTCTGTTTTAGGTATTTTCCCCAAGGTACTTGCCGCTTCTGATAAGATTAAAGTTTTGAACGAATCATTAAACGAAATGGATTCCGCGCTTAAGGAAGCATATGTAACGATCCGCGAGATTAATACTACTGCCCAGGACCAAAAGGAAGAGGTATTCTTCTCTCCCGAAAGGTTATCTCATGTGCAGTCCAGACTAGACCTGATCCAAAAGCTTAAGAAAAAATACGGAAATTCAATTTCTGAAATTTTAGAAACAAAGAAAAAGGCGGAAGATGAACTTTCTGCCTTAGAACAGAACTTAGATTCTAAAACTTCTCTAGAAAAAGAAAAGAAAAGGGCAGCAGATAAGCTAACCCAAGCATGTTTGCAACTTTCTAAATCTAGACGAGAAGTATTAAACAAATTCGAATCCAAACTCAAATCAGAACTAGAAGTTCTTGGAATGAAGGGCGCCGGACTACAGGTAGTACTTCGTTGGGAAACAAGTCCTGAAGGAGAAGTGGAAGCCCAAGGAAAATCATATGTGGTAAACGAATTCGGATTGGACCAGGCGGAATTCTATTTCAGTCCGAACCCTGGAGAAAAGCCAAGACCTCTGCGCAAAATTGCTTCTGGAGGAGAGATTTCCAGAGTAATGTTGGCCATCAAAAGTGTGCTTGGTTCCAATTTTGACGGAAAAGTTTTAGTTTTTGATGAGATTGACTCTGGTCTGGGTGGAGAGATCGCTTCTGACGTAGCAAAAAAACTCAGAACCCTTTCTAAAACTCACCAAATCATATTGGTCACACATTTACAGCAGATTGCTGCAGCTGCAGATCATCATCTTCTCGTAAGTAAACGACTCAAAGAGGGAAGAACTGTCTCCGAAACTGAATTCTTAGGAATGGAGGAGAGAACTATGGAACTTGCGAGAATGATTGCGGGTCAAAATATCTCCAAAGGCGCTCTCCATCACGCAAAGGAATTGCTCAAAAAGAAGGCGGTATAATTCGTCTTCTCAATTTCGCTTTTTACCGGGGCAGAATCTGCTTTCGGTAAAAAGGAAAACTTCCTTTTAAAAATCGTTTGGCAGGGACAGCCGAGTTGTAAACCCTACTCCTTGGAGAACCTCAAGCCGATATGATTCTTGCCAAAACAGATTCTTTGGTTTCCATTATTCCGCCGGAAACTGTACCTATTCTGATCCTTCTAGTTTCTATAGTTGGATTTACAATAATCATAGAAAGGTTGATTTTCTTCTCTCGTTGGAAAGCGATTACTCCTGATGATTGGAGAAGGGTAAAAGATCTACTTAGAGAGAAAAACTATGACTCTGCTTCCGACCTAATGAGAAGCTTGAGCCAAGGACCAGTCTCCCAGGTTTTACAAGCAGGTATAACCCAGTTTAAGAGAAATGCATCTTCCGTAGATGATGAGATTATAACCCAAGGATTAAACCAGATCCAAAGGATGGAAAAATTCCTTTCTCCGTTAGCTACAATTGCAACCATTTCTCCACTTTTAGGAGTATTGGGAACTGTTCTTGGGATCATTCGCTCTTTTGCAGAAGGTTCAGGAACAAGAGGAGCGGAAGTAGGTATCAGTGAGGCATTGATCACTACAGCTATGGGACTCGCGGTTGCGATCCCTGCTTATATTTTCCATAACTTCTTCCAAAAGAAAAAAGAAGACGCGATTTCCGAAATGGAAAGTCTTTCTGAGCAGGCTCTTAGGTTTTTAAAATAAAATGAAATTTAAAAAGTGGAATCGGGGAGAAAGCGGAAGTTTTAGGGCAGGCCAGATTGAGCTTGCTCCTATGATCGACGTTATCTGCTTCATCGTAATTTATTTTTTGATGAACGCGACCTTGGAAAAATCCACTGTCGTAAAAATAGAACTTCCTAGATCTTCCAGCACTGCTCAGGAAAAGAAAAAGGATGAATTGGTAATCACTGTCAATAAGGACGGAAAAATTTTCCTAGATAAAGACACTGAACCTGTACCTTTGGAAAAGCTGACTGAAAAGATAAAATTATTCAATGGCCAAAACCAGGGCGACGACAAAGACAAAAAAGAACAGAGTAAAAATCGGGTGATTATCAGAGGCGATGGTGGAGCGAATTACCAAACCATCGTAAAGGTGATCGATAAAGTGAACGAAGCCGGAGTAACAAGATTTAATCTTGCGATGGTTCGTCAACCGGGAGGTCAGTGATCCGCTCAGGTGGATCTAAAGACTTATTTCGAGAAGGGAAAAACCGTCTCGATTTTAAATAAAGCCTTAAGGCGATTTCAAAAGACTCTTGAAACGAAAAGTATCTATATATAAATCCTTCGCCGTTATTTTTGTAAGCGGATTCTTTTTTTACTCCGGCGAGATCTCTCAACTTTTCTCCAAAAAAAGCGATTATTTCGGAAAGATCGTTAGAGAAATAAAATTTAACGGAAATAAAAACACATCCGACTCGGATATCAGTGGCCTTTTGGAATTGAGAACAGGTAAACTTCTCACCAAAGGGATCATAGACCGTGACTTAAAAGCATTATTCGCTTCCGGGTTCTTCTACTTTATAGATATCAAAGCAGAAGAAGTGGAAGGTGGTGTCCGGGTCATTTTTGATCTGAGAGAAAGACCTAGAGTTAAGGAAGTTGAATTTGTCGGAGCAGACGAAGTTTTTCCTGCGGATCTCCGAGATAAAATGCCGCTCAAAGATAACGAGGTGATCACTCCCCAAAAGGTCACCAAATCCAGAGATGTTATATTACAAAAATATAAAGATGAAGGATTCTTCCTTGCCTATGTAAAAGTGGAGCTTGGAAAGCCTGACCCAAAAACAAACTTAGTAAAGGTCCGCTTCATCATTGACGAGGGAGAAGAGATCCCAGTCGCTAAGATCAATATTTACGGAAACGAAACCATCGAAACTTCAGAGATCCTAGGGCTCATGGAGTTAAAAGAAGAAGGTTTGTTCGAAGGTGGTAACTTCAAAGAAAGTTCCTTCGAGAAAGATAAGGAAGTCATCCAAGCTTATTTAAGAAGTAAAGGATACTTAGATTCAGAGTTGATCCGAGAAGGTACCAACTGGGAAATCCATTGGGATAATCCCGAAAAGAAAAACAGAAGGGTAATCATAGTCAATATCAAACTTTATGAAGGGCAGGTGTATTATTTTAACGGATACACAGTTGCTCATGATATGACGACAGATGGAGACGGAAGACCTATATTCTTAAATAAGGAAAATAACCCTCCTGAGACTCCTAAGGATAAATTAAAACCTCTATTCACTGTCCCAGAAGTCGAAAAATCTTTGGATTATAGTTCTAAAGACGCGGGAGAAATTTTCGACGAGACCGTTTTCTCTAGAGATAGAGCTACAGTAAACGAACTTTACGGTTCTAAGGGGCATATTTTTGCTCAGGTAATTCCAAGAAGAAAGATCGTTTCTTTGGATTCCGAAAGTTTAGAATATTATGAAAATTGCGCCTCCAGAAAAACCGAGGTAGAAAAGAAATCCTGCGAAGAGGAATATAAACAATTAAATATCCGTAAATTAAGGGAAATTTATAGAGATAGTCCTGAGCTGAGAGGGCGTAAATTCGTTCATGTGGACTTTACTATCCGCGAGAATAACCTGGCTCAGATCGAAAACGTAATCATTAAGGGAAATAAGAAAACCCAGGATAAGGTAATTCGCCGAGAGTTACTCTTTAAATCGGGAGACTTATTCGATTCTACTTTAGTAAACCGCTCCAGGGAAAGGATCTTCAACCTAGGTTACTTCAAAGAAGTAAACTTTAATATGAGACCTGGTTCGGATGACACCAAGATGAACCTAGTCATCGAAGTATTAGAACAACCGACTGGAACGGTTTCCATGGGTGGTGGTTATGGAACAATTACTGGATTTACGATCTTTACCGAGATAGGTGAAAACAACCTGAACGGAACAGGACAAAAAGTTTCGGGACGTTTGGAGTTTGGACCGTATCGTAGATCCTTCCAGATCTCTTGGACAGAACCTTGGATGTATGATACTCCTTGGTCTCTTTCGCTTTCCATGTTCTATTTTTCAAGAACCATATTCTTAGGTTCTACTTCAACGATCTCTATTTCAGATAGTACAACCTCTCCAACTGTTGAGAATGCTACTTATGATAATAACGGTTTGGGGGTCACCATGGGAGTGGCTCACAGGCTTGGGACCAACTGGACTCACTTCCATAGATATACTCCTGCGTTTTATTCTTATTCCAACCCGACTGCACTCGTATCAGACGCGGTTCTGGCTAACGTAAGAAGAGGATGGCAATTCCGTTCTCAGGTCACAAACGGCCTCGCGTATGATATCCGAGACAACGTCTTTGCTCCTACTCGTGGTTATGATCTACTCTTCCAGGTAGATAACGTTGGACAGTATTTGGGGGGATCTTCTCACTTCGACCAATATAGGATCTTAGCAGAATATTATCATACTTGGTTTGACTTTACATTTGGTGGTTTGATCCGTAACAACGCTCTTCGTAGATGGAGAGTCGTTCAAGAATTCAGGACTTCTGATACTTTTATTTTCCAAAGAGCTCCTATGGGAGGATCTCGTAACCAAGACCCTGTTCAGGATCCTTATATTCGTCCTCAGGATTTGCTCATCATAGGTGGTTACGAATCCTTAAGAGGTTGGTATTATAACGACCAAAAGTATCCAGTAGAATGGAGAGACGGTGCGCAACATCGTATTCTTTTCGATACTGAGATTCGGATTCCGATAGAGCCAAGCTTACTCTGGCTTGTGGTCTTCTTGGACGGAGGAGCACTTTACGAGCAGGTAAACCGCGCTACAGGAACGAAAAAAGATTATTTCGAATCTTATGATAAGAATAAGGCCGATCAAATTGCCGCAAACCCAATCGGCTGGTACATCCAAAACAATTTCAATTTACAGAATGGACGTAAAGCAGACGTAACCTACGATGAATTGAATAACCCTGGAAGATTGATCTTATCAGCCGACAACGTCGCAATGGATAGAATGAGATATTCATGGGGTGTGGGTTTGAGGGTTCAGATCCCTGTTCTTCCTTTACGTATCTACTTTGCTCAAAAGTTAAAACCTACAGGAAATTTCTGGGCACCTTTCGAAAGATATGAATCGGACAACGCATTCCAATTCGTATTTGGTATCGGCGATTACAGATTCTAAGGAGTTTTTGCTTTGTCAGTTGATCTAGTACAAGGCTTGAATGATCCACAAAAAGCCGCAGTCGAAAGATTGGAAGGCCCTGTTTTAATATTAGCGGGTGCGGGTTCCGGAAAAACCAGAGTAATCACTCATAGGATCGCAAACCTGATCCTGAACAAACGAACTGATTCAATATGCGCACTCACTTTTACCAATAAGGCCGCTGCAGAAATGTTGGAAAGAGTCGGTAAACTTGTACCTTCTATTCCTTGGAATGTGCAGATCAAAACATTTCACTCTCTTTGTTTATATATATTAAGAAAAGAAACATCCTATCTTGGAATGCCTTCAGGATTTACAGTTTATGATTCTGTATTACAGGAATCCTTAATTAAACAGGTGATCAAGGATTTGCATGAAGATCCTAAGCAGTATAAACCTTCTTCTTTGACTGGGATCTTCTCTTCTTGGAAGGACGGACTTTCCGATTCAGATTTTTATATCAGGAAAGAAAATTTTTCCCATAGATCTCAGATGATCTCAAACATCTATGAAGAATATGAAAAACGTAAGAAAAAAAACCAGGCATTAGATTTCGGTGACCTGATCCAAAAAACTGTAGAATTATTTAGAGAGAATCCTGGAGTCCTAAAATCTTACCAAGATAGATGGAATTATATCATGGTAGATGAGTATCAGGATACAAACAAGGCACAATATACATTGGTGCGTCTTCTTTCCGGAGAAAGAGGGAATCTTTGTGTGGTTGGTGATGATGACCAATCTATCTATTCATGGAGAGGGGCAGATATCACGAATATTCTAAATTTCGAAAGTGATTTTCCAAATGCATATGTCGTAAAACTGGAAGAAAATTACCGTTCCACTTCCAGGATTATCCGCGCTGCATCTAAGGTAATCGCAAATAATAGCGGAAGAAAAGAGAAAGAATTATTCACAAATAATGAATTGGGAGAACCTATCGGTGTTTCTCAATTCGAAAATGAAACGGAAGAATCTTACGATATAGTAAAAAAAATCAGGGCAGGTTCCGCGAGAGGCGCCGAATATAAGGATTTTGCGATCTTCTACAGAACAAATGCCCAATCCAGATATTTTGAAGAAGGACTTAGATCTTCCGGTATCCCATATAAAATTTTCGGCGGTTTCAGATTTTTTGATAGGGCTGAGATCAAGGATATGATCGCTTATTTGAACGTTGTCGCAAATCCTATGGATTCCAATTCTTTATTAAGAATTGTGAATACACCTCCTCGCGGAATAGGTGAGGCTAGTATAGAAAAGATACGTAAATTCTCCTTGGACCAAGGAATTTCTTTTCTGGAGGCTATTGGCCATTCCGATCTACCTTTAAAAAAAGCAAGTTTAGGAAAAGCTAAAGAACTATATCATTTATTCGATGATCTGATCGATCGAAAAGAAAAGGGTGAGTTACCTTCTAAGATCGCACTCGAGATCGTAGGAAGATCCGGTTGGATCGATTATATGGAAAGAGACGTCCATGATGAAGAAGCGATCTCTAAAGTTGAGAACGTCCGAGAATTTGTGAACTCAATCGAAGAATATGAATCCAGAGAAGAAACTCCTAATCTAGAAGAATATTTGAACCAGATCAGCCTTCTTACATCTGAGGAGGATACCGCTCAGCTTACGGACTATGTTCATCTTATGACTGTTCACAATGCAAAAGGACTGGAATTCCCTACGGTATTTCTGACAGGTTTGGAAGAGGGGACCTTCCCCCATTCCATGAGCCTTGAGGAACCAAATGGTGAGGAAGAAGAAAGAAGACTTTTTTACGTAGCATTGACCCGAGCCAGAGTGAAATTATACCTGAGTTATTCCAGAACCTCTCGTAAATTCGGAAAAGTAGAAGATAGGATCCCTTCCAGATTCCTTCCAGAAATTCCGACAGAATGTTTTGGAGAAGAAGGTATTCTTGCCCAAAAAGGAGTTCGTCGACCGGTAGGACCGCCGTCTGCTTCTTCTGGAGCTTATAAAATCCCGGAAACCCCTCGGGAAAGAGAAGATTCCTCCAAACCTTTAGGAGAAGAGTCAGATATCCGGGAAGGCGATAGGGTCAAACATGCCCAATTTGGCCTTGGACAGGTGATTTCTGTCCAGGGGACAGGTAAAAACCGGAAGGTAAAAATCAAGTTCGGGGGGCTGGAGAAGAACTTTTTCCTTGCCTATACCCCCTTAGAGAAATTATAACAAGGGGGAAAGTTCGCCCCCTAAAATACCGATATTATTCACAGGAATAGGAGAAACAATGAAACGGATCGTAATACTATCCTTGGCTATCTGCCTCGGGACCCCATTGTTTGCTGGAAAAGTCAGCGGTTTAGTAGAAGAATTTAATAAAGTAGAAGAATTTAATAAGAATAGAAAAGTTTCAGAATCCGCTAAAAAAGCGTTACTGGAAAAAAATCTTCTCTCCGCTTTAAAATACAGCCTTCATCGTAAATACTTGGATTATAAGGAATACACCAAGGATCTAAAAGCGGATTCTATTTCTTATGAACCTCAAAAGGGAACTTTTGGAGTATATGTAAAATACAAAACTTATATCGTATTTTACAGTTATCTAATGGATCCTGAAATTTATCTTCAAACTCCTATTAATGAAGTGTTCTATATTCGTCCTGATAGTTTGGAAGAAGAACCTCATAAGGAAGATAAACAACCGGCTCAGCCAACTACCGGAAAATAATCCCTTTTCATGCGATTTCCGGAAGAAGCGGAATTAGTTTCTAAACTTGTTCTGGAAGCCGCAGATCGGATCTTTTCCATCTATGGAACAAATTTCCATGTGATGGAAAAATCCAAAGGTGATCCTCTCACCGAAGCAGACCTGCAAGCAAACGAGATCATTGCAGGTGGCATTCGCAAAATCCTAAAAGACAAAGTTTACTCTGAGGAAGATTCAGACTTCTCTCATTCTGCTCTACAAGGAGAAAGAGTTTGGATCTTAGACCCTATTGATGGGACCAGGGAATTTGTAGCTAGAAATCCAGAGTTTGCAATTAGCCTTGGCCTCTTAGAAGAAGGAAGACCTGTTTTTGGGATCGTAATGAATCCCGCAACTGGGGAGTTTTTTTGGGGAAGAGAAGGTAAAGGTGCATATTATACAATCTTAAAGTCTCCTTATATTGAAAATAAGATCGATTGGGAGAATACATTCTATCTTCCAAAAGTGGACTCCTCTGAACTTCCTAAAATTTTAGTCTCTATATCTGAAACAAAAGCTGGACTTTTCAAAAAATTAGATTACGTAAATGATTTTGTATTAGAGCCCAAAGGTTCCATTGCATATAAACTTGCACTCGTTGCAGTTGGAAAATATCCATTAACACTTTCTCTAAGACCGAAAAATGATTGGGATGTAGCAGGTGGGATAGCAATACTCCGAGCGTCTTTAGGTAAAGATCTTGAAATTCGTTCTGGTAAAGATTATCCATTCTTAACTTCTAAATTAGGTATAGGATTACTTGCTGGAGATTCGGAACTAGTAACACAGTTTTGGGAAAAGTTTAAAACTTCCCTCCAAGGTTCCGTTAGAGATCGTTGGTAAATCAATTTTAGAAAAGGCCATTCTTAACTTGTCCAATCTAAACAAAAAAAAATACAAAATAGCCCTGGATGCAAGGCCTTTATCCACACCAGTTTCAGGAGTTGGCAGACTGATTGAATCTGTCCTCAAAGGTTTTGAAAAAGATCCTGATTTTGAATTTTATCTTTTTTCACATAGGCCAATCCATGAAGGTTATACGGATCTATTCAAAAATCCGAATATAAAACCTGTAATCGGACAAGGTCTGTTCTCTAAAAAAGGAGGTATTTACTTTGCATTCTACCTTCCTTTTCAACTTAGAAAATACGAGATTGATTTGTTTTGGGGAACTCAACAGGTATTTCCTTTATTCTTATCCAAAAGTATTCCTGGAGTTCTGACGTATCACGATTTTGTGGCTTACCGTTTTCCGGAAACAATGAGGCCTATCGCAAGATTCCAGCAGCTTTTTTATCTAAGAAGAAGTATCCAAAGAGCTGATTTTATTCTAGCAAACTCAGAATTTACATCTTCTGAAATCTTAAAGTATTCTTCTTTTCCTAAAGATAAGATAGATATAATATATCCTGGTTACGATCCAAAAGAAATCCAAAAGATCAAAACTCCTCCTACAAAACGGATTTCCAATTTACCTAAAAAATTTTTCTTAACGGTTTCTACCTTGGAACCTCGCAAAAATTTCGGAACACTTTTGAAAGCTTATAAGGAAGCCAAAAAAGAAAAGTCTGATCTAGTTTGGGTGCATGCGGGAAAAGAAGGCTGGGAATCACCTGAGTTTTTAGAAAAATTTAAAGAATCTTCTGCAAATGGTGAACTTTACTGGTTTGATTTTGTAAATGAAGAAGAGCTAAAATATTTATACTCTCAAGCAAGCCTTTTTGTTTTTCCTTCCATTTATGAAGGATTTGGTATCCCACTTTTAGAGGCTCTTGCATATTCTATTCCTTGTATCGTTTCCGATCTAGAAGTATTTAGGGAAATAGGTAAAAAATCCTGTGTATATATTTCTCCCGAATCGGTAGGGGATTGGAAGACTGCAATCTTGAATTTCCAAAAGAAGAAGTTTAAATTTCCAAAGGCTAATTTGGAAAGATTCGATAGAAAGAAGTCTGGGGCACTCGTGAAAAAAATTTTCAGAGATCTAGTTTCTTCTAAAAAATCCTAAAATCTTTTGGAGAAAGGATTTTGCCTTTATATCTATCGTTCCTGAAAAAATAATATCAGTGGAAGATTTCCAATGGATATGGATGCGATTTCTATCCAGAGCTTGGAAATAAATTTGTTCAGTCGGACTTAGATTCCAAACAAATAGATCTTCTTTTCTTTCCCAGGATGTATCGGTCCAGTCAGTACAAACCCTTTCTATAGTTTTGCTGGATCTTAATTTTAGTATAAATCCTTTTTTTGGATCTAAAAATGCGGAAAGGATTGGAGGCTTTGTAGAACCTTGTGGGGATCCAGAATCAAAATGGATACCTTCTCCTTGGAATCTTCTTCCTTCCAAATAAGATTGGAATTCTGAAAATTGGAAATAGTAATTATAGATCCTGGTTTCTTCCAAGGCTTAAAACCTTGTACAAGTTTTTGATCTACACTCTTTAAAGCAAGGTGGAATTGGAAGTAAAATGACTTGTAGCTTTGCTTCTAATTTGTAATCTGGAAGTATGGTTTTTAGAAAAGCCTGGCCTGTTTACATTCTTCTTTTTTCCATTTTATTCTTAAACGACTGCAAATCTGACGAGCAACCCTTGCTCTACCAGGTTACACTTCAGGATTGGGATGGGAATTCTCACAAATTTTCAGAAGACAAAGGTAAGTTAGTGGTCTTGGATTTCTGGGCAAGCTGGTGTGAACCTTGTAAAAAAGCAGTGCCTGTGATCGAAAAACTGAGAGGAAAATTGAAAGATTCTCCTGCGGTTGTGTTAGGTGTGAATACAGAAGATGATCTAAGTTTGGAAGAAATTAGAAAAGCCGCTTCCGAATTCGGAATGTTATACCCAAGCCTTTTGGACCCGAAATGGGAACTTGTGACCCCACTCAAGATTGAAGGGCAGCCTGCATTATTCGTATTTAGCAAATCCGGAAAGAAACTTCATTCCCAATACGGAATTTCAGAGAAAGATCTACCAATATTGACCGGAAGACTAAAAAACTGGCTCGAATCCCCTTAGAATTGAGCTTTATCCATAACGATCGTGTAATAAAAAACCAAACTCGGACTGGTTTTTAAAAAAAGGATTTATCTTTAAGCATTTAGTTTGAATCTGGAATCAGATTCCAGGTAGGTGCTGCCGGACATCACCCATCATTCCATTTCATTTCAGGAGAATTTCCATTCATGGCTGAGAATCTCGCCCAATTATTTCGTGAGTCTGCAGAAAAATTTAAAAATAAACCTGCTTTCTTATACAAAGACGCGCAAAAGAATTATTTGCCGATCAACTATTCAGAGTTATACGAAGCAGGTTTAAATCTTGCTGAGGCTTTGATCGAACTAGGTATCCAATCTAGAGATCATGTCGCGTTACTCGCTGATAACCGTGTAGAATGGATCATCGCAGATTACGGTATCATCATGACTGGTGCAGCTGACGTTCCAAGAGGAACAGATATCACTGACTCAGAGATCGTATACATCGTTAGTCATTCCGAGTCCGAAGTAGTATTTATAGAAAACGATAAAATGTTGGAGAAATTCAACAGAAACAAATCTCAGCTCGGAAAAGTTAAAACCATTATCGTAATGGATAAAGAATCCGAGGCTCCAGGCGTTCTGAAAATGTACGACCTGATCGAAAAAGGAAAAGGTCTTAGAGCTTCTGGTTCTCGCAAGGTAGAAGATAGAATTTCTGCGATCAAACCTGAAGATCTTTTCACTTTGATCTATACTTCCGGAACTACTGGTCTTCCTAAAGGTGTTCAATTAAGACATTCTAATATGATGCACCAAGTATTGAACGTAACTCCTATGTTAAAGATCAATGCGGAAGCAAAACTACTTTCCATTCTTCCTGTATGGCACGTATTTGAGCGAGTTGTGGAATATGTTTGTATCAGCATCGGTGCTGCTACCTATTACACAAACGTAAGAGATCTTCGCCAAGACTTAGCGACCGTAAAACCTACTTTTATGGGTTCTGCTCCTCGTCTTTGGGAAAATATCTATAACGGTATTTATACAAGAATTAATGATCCAAGCCAAACTCCTGCGCTCCGCCGCGGATTGTTCAAACTGGCTTATTTCTTCTCTGATAAGAAAAATGCTGCAGTTCGTTTTCTTACAGGCAAAGAAGTGGATTACACTGGAAGAAATCCGATCGTTTCCTTATTTTACGGGATCTTAATGTTGGTCCAGTTGGTATTAACAGGACCTTTCACTTTGACAGTAGCTTCTTCGATTGCTGCTTATCTTCTCGCTCCTACTGAATTCTCTTTCTTGAGTCTGCCTCTGTACATTCTTGCAGGACTCGGAGTATTCTTGAATAGCGCAACTCTGGATAAGATTGTTCTTTCCAAGATCAGAACTGCAACTGGTGGAAGATTGAAAGCTTCTATCTCCGGAGGAGGAGCTCTTCCTCGTCACGTAGATGAGTTCTTCAATAATATTGGGATCAATGTATTGGAAGGTTACGGTATGACTGAAACTTCTCCTGTACTTTCTGTAAGAACTTTCCAAAAACTGATTATCGGTTCTGTTGGTTCTATCGTCCCTAAAACTCATCTTCAGATAAGAAATGATAATAACGAAGTTCTAACTGAGATCGATGCAAACGGAAAAGTGATCAAAGGTAAACTAGGTCGCAAAGGTGTTGTATTCGTAAACGGTCCTCAAGTTATGAAAGGTTACTTCAAAAATGAAGAAGCTACTTCTAAGGCTCTTGTAGACGGATGGATGAACACAGGTGATATGGGGATGATCAACTTCAAACATACCCTAACACTTACCGGAAGAGCGAAAGACACCGTGGTTCTATTAGGTGGAGAAAACGTTGAGCCGGTTCCTATCGAAAACAAACTCCAAGAATCTGTTTATATTAGCCAATGTATGATCATCGGCCAAGATCAGAAAAACCTGGGCGCGATCATCGTTCCTGACTTCGAAAAATTAGAAGAATGGGCAAAAGAGAACGGAGTGGATATTTCCAACAGAGATGGGTTGAATGAAAACGCGAAAGTTGTGGATCTATTCAAAAAAGAGATCAAAGCTCTTAACAACTCTAAGAACGGATTTAAATCTTTCGAACAAGTGAATCCATTCTTTATCGTTTCCAAACCTTTCGAGGTAGGAGATGAGTTAAACAATATGTTGAAGATGAAACGCCACGTAATCACTGAAAAATACGCGGATAAGATTAAAAAAGTCTACTCAATAGATAAATAATTCTTTTAACAAGGGATTTAAGCCCTCAAAAAGGATAGAAGAAGCCTCAGTTGTCAAACTGGGGCTTTTTTTTACCCTGGGGAGAATTTTGTTAGCCGCCGATATTTATACTGTATGGCGAAAACGATCCTCTCCAAACCCAGTATTTTCGAACCTTATGGTCATTCGGACCTATATGCTTTGGACAATCTTTACTTTTCCACGTTAAGAGAAAGAGAAGTCTGGGATTTTTCAAGAGTGAGAGAATTTTCTGCCTTAAATTTAGGGTTCATATTCGCAAGAGCCGAGTTTAGTTGGAAGAAGTTCCAATCAGAAATAGAAATCAAAAATCTTAACCCAAGTTTTAAAAAAGGGATTTGTTTAAGTTCGGGCTGGGAAGAAGCACCCGGGCTTAAAATTGATTCATTTTTACCGAAGATACACGGCAGAGAAGAAGTTTTTCAATATTCCAGATTGGAAGATGTTTCCGAAGAAATTCCTTTTAGAGAATTTTTTTCCCAAGAAGGTTTTGTCTTTCAGGGAATTTGGAAAGACAAAACTTATCTGATATTATTTTCAAACATCCATTCAGAAGATCGAAATCTTCCTTCAGTGATCAAAAAAATTTCCCATTTTCATTCTGAGAAGAAGTCATCCGGGAATTTTTTCCTAAGAACTGAAAAACAATCTTATCTTAACTTTCTGAAACCAAAAGAATCTTTGGGACCTCTATTCCTACAAGAGAAGAAAATAGACCAAGATCCGTTTTTATTTTTGAGTTTGGAATATTCAGTTACTCCAAGTGTTTGCTAAATAAAAACGCTTCGATCGCTTCGTAATCTTCATTTTCAGAAAGTTCTAATATTTTCTTCAGAAGAAAATTTGCCTGTTTCAAACTGACTGATCCCAAAATTTTACGGATAGGTCCTATGAATGGAATTGAGATAGAAAGTTCTCTGAATCCCATCCCTAAAAGTAAAATTGTAAAATTAGTATCGGAAGCAAGCTCGCCGCAGATACTTAATGGTCTTTCGTATTTCCAAGCAGTTTCAACAATTTGGACCAAAGCTCTTAAAAAAGAAATGTGAAATGGATTATATAAGGAAGATACGTTTACGTTATTTCGATCCACCGCCATTAAATATTGCAATAGATCATTTGTCCCAACTGAGAAAAAATCTACTTCTCTCGCAAGAACATCCATGGAAGAAACCGCAGAAGGAGTTTCTACCATTACTCCCAGTTTGATCTTTTTATTGAACTTTTCCTTTTTGGCGGTAAGTTCTCTTTTACATTCTTCTAATATTTCTTTTGTTTTTTTTATCTCTCCAAGGTTGGTCACCATAGGAAGCATGATACTCAAATTTCCATAAGCAGAAGCTCTAAGTATTGCGATCAATTGTTCTTTGAACCAATCTGGATTTTGAAGACTGTATCGAATTCCTCTGTTTCCTAGAAAAGGATTCTCCTCAAATTCTCCTGTCGAAAATTTATCAGCGCCTATATCGAAGGTCCGGATATATACAGGATTTGGATCCATTCCTTCTGCGATACGTTTATAGGCTAAAAATTGTTCTTCTCCGGAAACGTTTTTGTCCTGGTATTTTAAGAATAATGACTCAGAGCGGAAAAGTCCCACACCATCCACATCTGCTTTTTTAGCAAGATCGCAGTCAGTATCAGATTCCAAATTACATTTTAACCGGATCTTGACCCCGTCTTTTGTGACTGCTTTTTTAGGTTTTATTACCTTTGTCTCGAAACTTAAAGGGGAAGAAGCACCATAATATTTCACTTCTTCTATTGTTGGGTTTCTTACGATCTGGCCTGTGTCTGCATCTAGGAAAACATATTCAAAATCGTTAATATTTCTATAAAATTCTTTTAAGCCAACTATGGTAGGGATCCCATAGTTTCTGGCAAGGATTGCCATATGGCCTGTTTTTCCGCCTAGATCAGTAGCAATTCCTCGAATTCTGCTCTTGTCCATTAAGATCATCTGAGAAGGAGTCAATTGTCTTGCGACTAGGATCACGTCCTCCGATTGATCTGCTAAGAAGGAAACTTCTTCTTTTTTATCTAGTAGGTTTTCTAAGATTCGATTGGATATATCCTGAAAATGATCCGATCTTTCTCGAAAGAATGGATTGTCCATACGAGTGAATTTATCTGTAAGTTCATTAATCGTATTTTGAACTGCTAAAAATGCGTTTTCATTATATTCTTTGATCCGATTTCTAAATGAATCTTGGAGCCCAGGATCTTCTGTAATTGTGACCTGGGTTTCTAAAATTTCTTTTAGTTCTCTATCTTGTTCTCTTGTTTTGAGGCTCGCGATAATTGATTTTAATTCAATTTTGGAAGAATCAAGTGCAGTAGAAAGTTTTTTGAGCTCTTCTGGTTTTTGGCTCTCATGAATATAGGCGCCGTGAGCTAGATGTCTTCTCTTTGTCCCGACTTTTACGCAACGACCGTAAAATCTGCCGGGAAAAGCAACTATCCCCATATATGTACTTCTTTTCCCGCCGCCATTCATAGAATGAATATCCGCTGGTAGAAATACAGTAGTTTAGTGAATCGACAAGTCTTTTATAAACTCTGAGATCCCGCCCGAATTCTAGGCGGGAATTTTGTAAGAATTTAGACCATCGCCGCTTTTCTGTTGAAAAGTGGGATACGGCGACTTTTGTATTTGCCCAATTCGTTTCCAGTTACTGAACTCATGACTAACTTAGCCATGGAAACGTCCAGTGCATGGCCCGCCTTGGAAGCCAAATAATGTCCGATGATTGGTCTTCCTGCGATGGAAAGATCACCAACCAGGTCTAAAATTTTGTGCCGGACACATTCGTTTTCATATCTAAGAGATTCGTTCAAGTATCCGTCCTGGGTAAGAACGATTGCGTTATCTAAGGAACCTCCCATAGCAAGCCCTCTCGCTTGGAGAGCTTCTACGTCTTTTAGGAACCCGAAGGTTCTTGCTGGTAAGATTTCGTTTTTGAGGATGTCTCGGTCCAGATCGATTGTGATATTCTGGCCTTTTAAGAGGGGATGAGGGAAGTCGATTGTGTAGGTCACTTTCCAGGTTTCGCTTGGAAGGATCACAAGGTATTTGTCCCCATCTACCACCCACATTGGGTTTTTTACATAAATAGGTTCTATTCTTTCTTCGAATTCAGTATAACCTGTGCTTTCGAATGCTTCTAGGAAAGGAAGAGAAGATCCATCCATGATCGGAACTTCTACGGAGTCGATTTCTAAGATCATGTCCGTAATTCCTAAGGAGAATACCGCCGCCATTAGGTGCTCTACGGTTTGGACTCTATGAAGTCCATCTCCAAGTGTGGTAGCGTTACTCGTATCTACCACGTTGCTTAATTCTACAGGAATGGAGGCCTTGTCTTCTCCCTTTCTGTATTCAAAGACTACACCTGTTCCAACAGGAGCAGGGTGTCCGATCAGGTTTACTTCCTTGCCGGAATGTAATCCGATCCCCTTAATTCTAACTGTTTCTTTAAGAGTTTTTCTATGTTCTGTGAAATTCATCATTTCCTGCCCCGGAAACTTTCGGTTCCGGAATCCATTCGCTTTGCACTGGGCTCTTACTAATATTGGACGTTTGCAAGATCCAACAAAAATTAACCCTTTAGGACTATAGAAGCAATATCCATGCCAGGTGCAGTGCAAAAAGATGATTTTAGACGGGCATTATAGCCCGGTACAGAGACAACTAGACATAATTTGAAAGAAATTTCTGTACTTTTGTCTCTTTTTTACAACAGTGTTGTTTTAGGGAGACAGAATCCATTTACCATGGTAACTCTTCCCCGTTTTGATGAAAGAATCTTCCGGACCTTTCCGGACCGAGTTTTTCCACTAAATGGGCTAGTCCCTCGGCTGCTTCTCTAGGTGGAATTCCTTGTCTTCCTGTCATTTCGGTGGCTACCATTCCAGGGTGGAAAATACCTACAGAGATCTTCTTAGGTGCAAGGTCTCGAGCAAGACTAACTGCACCAGCATTTAAGGCGGCTTTGGACATTCTATATCCGTAATAGGCTCCGGAAGTATTGTCTGCGATAGATCCCATTCTGCTAGTGATAAATATCAATTTTGAGTTTGGGCCAAGTTTAGGAAGAAGTAGACGACTCAGTCGAATCGGGCCAATTGCATTTACCAGGATCTGGGTTTCGAGTTCTGTAAAGTCCACACTTTCTAAATTATCTGGGATCAAGATCCCCGCGTTATTGATGAGTATGTCTAGCTTGACTCCGGTCAAAAAACCGGAAAGAGTTTCGAAACTTTGGCTTTGTGTCAGGTCCAGGCCTTCAAAAATTTTTACACCCAGCCTGCGCAAAGGTTCTGAACTTTTTCTACAAGCTGCATAAACTGTGTAACCTTTTTCGGAATATAAATTTGCGAGCTCTAGACCGATTCCTCGATTGGCTCCTGTTATTAAAATATGTTTCATTCGGATTAAATTAAAAAAGAAGAAGTCTAGAAAGAAATACTTAAAGATGGGAATCAGTTGACGCCTTGGAAAATACTTTCCAAACTTTCCCGCGTATGCAATTCCAGATCTCTCATAAACCTTCCTTCTCCTTATTGAAACTTAGATTAGGCCCTGGTCAATCGATTAAATCGGAAGCCGGAGCCATGGTGTACATGAGTTCCAAAATGGGTGTAGAAACTAAAATGGGAAGTGGCTTTCTTTCTGCCCTTTCCAGAAAAATTTTTGGAGGAGAATCATTCTTCTTCAATACTTACACTGCTCCTGATGTAGGTGGAGAGATTGGACTCGCTCCAGATCTTCCCGGAGATATCATTGATCTGGATTTGAATGGAAAAAGTATTTTTGTACAATCTGGATCTTATCTTGCTTCCGATCCTGGTATCCAAGTAGTTTCTAAATTTGGTGGTCTTCGTTCTTTATTCGGTGGAGAAGGTCTGTTCTTATTAGAAATTTCTGGAACAGGAAAAGTATTCTTAAGTTCTTATGGAGCTATCGTTCCAATTAAAGTAGAAGGAAATTATACTGTAGACACAGGTCATATAGTCGCCTTCGAAAATTCTCTACAATTCAAAGTAGGGAAGGCTGGAGGAAATTGGAAATCCACTCTACTCGGTGGCGAAGGTTTAGTCGCAAATTTTTCAGGAAACGGAACTCTTTGGATTCAATCCAGAGTGCCATCCGGATTTATCAGCTGGCTTACCAAACTTCTTCCAGTTTAACAAATATCAGGAATCAAAATGAATATCCAAGTTTTATACAAACCATCTTATTCCGTAGCAAAAGTAAACTTAAGTTCCGGAGAATCTATTAAGGCGGAAGCGGGGGCTCTTATGAGTATGAGCTCTCATATCCAAATGCAAACAAGTAAGGCACAACAAGGAGGCTTACTCAAATCCTTGAAGGCTGCTTTTTTAGGGGGAGAATCTTTTTGGATGAACACATTCTCCGCATCACAACCAGGAGAAGTTTTACTTGCTCCAACACTTCCCGGTGATATAGAAAAACTGGAATTGAATGGAACAATTTTTATCCAATCCAGTTCTTTCCTCGCTTCAAAACCTGAGATCGATATAGATACAAAGTTCCAAGGATTAAAAGGTTTTTTCAGTGGAGAGTCTTTGTTCTTCTTAAAACTTTCCGGAAATGGCCCAGTGCTTATCTCCAGTTACGGTGGGATCGAAGTCCTAGATGTAGAAGGCGAATTTATAGTAGATACGGGCCATATAGTTGCATTCGAAGAAGGACTACAATATGAGATTACGAAGTTCGGAGGTTGGAAATCCTTCTTTCTTGGTGGCGAAGGTTTCGTCGCCAAATTTAAAGGAAGAGGAAGACTCTGGCTCCAATCCAGAAATGTGCCTACACTCGGCGCTTGGTTCAGATCCGAATTACCACCTAGAAAGGAATAATATATGAAATTTGAAATATTAGCAAAACCTGATTTTCCCATCTTAAAATTGAATCTGATATCCGGAGAATCCATTCGTGCAGAATCCGGTGCAATGGTTGCCATGTCTCCTCAGGTCAAAATGGAGACCAAGGCGCAAGGTGGGATCTTTGCCTCTGCAAAAAGAGCTTTGTTTAGCGGTGAGTCCTTCTTTCAAAATACATTCACGGTGGAAAGTGGAAATGGTGAGTTATTTTTAACATCCGCCACCCAAGGAGATTTGGAACATAGAGCTCTCAAAAACGAAGAATTGATCTTAAGTAGAGGAGCCTATGTTGCTGGTGGAACAGAGCTTGCGATAGATAGCAAATGGGGAGGTTTCAAAGGATTTTTTGCGGGAGAAGGTTTATTCTTTCTAAAAGTTTCAGGAACAGGGGACCTTTTCTTTTCGAGTTTTGGAGCAATCCATACAGTAGATGTAGACGGAATGTACATCGTAGACACAGGTCATATTGTGGGCTTTGAACCTAGTTTGGATTATCATATAGATAAAGTAGGTGGACTAAAATCACTTTTCTTATCTGGTGAAGGACTTGTTGCAAAGTTTTCAGGTAAAGGTAGGCTATACCTTCAAACTAGAAACCAAAACTCTTTTGCTTCCTGGGCAAATTCTTGGAGAAGAGTGCAACGTTCCACGAGCGGAGGGGATTAAGCCCTTCCTGGGTAGCCAATCACATCCATAAAGGCGGAAACTGAGAATACCGCCTTTCCTGGTCCTGGTTCTCCATAACCCGGAGGTACTGGAAGATTATATTTTTCGAATGTAGACTTCCAGACTGTGAGTAATTCACAGAAGTATTCCAACGGAGGACCGGCCTGTGTTCCTAAAGTTGTATAAGGTTCCGGACACCAAGCAGTAAATCTAGGCATGATCCCTTTTGACATGAAGAAGTCTAAACCTTCTCCAGTAGATTTAATTGCTTCTGCAACTGTAGAAAATCCCCAAGGTTGTGAAAGTTCTACGCCACCTACAAAGTTTGGGATCACATAAGAAGGCCCAAAAATTTCCGCAGAATCAACGATCCTTCTGATCCAAGTATCTCTACCGATATAAGCTTCTTTTCCAGGACAAATTTTCCGGAATAGTTCAGGTTCCCAGACTTCGTAGTTTGGGTGGTAAACTTGGATTCCTGCATCTTTGAATTTTTTGCAGTCATCATTCTCCCATGCTTGGGAAACAATCTTGCCCATCCATCTTCCAGGGAACTTTTGCTCGATGGCTTGCGCGTATTCTAAATAAAAATCGATTTCATTTTTTTTCTTGAGAGAAGTGATTACGGAACCGCCAGTGATCGTATAAACTTTCGCGATCTCGTCTTCTGCATCTATCCAAGACAGAACTTCTAAAATATCTTCTATATCTTTAACGCCTGTATAAGGTCTGCCTGCATTCTTTTGTTGTCTATAGTTATGATTGATATCGCAGTACGCGCATTCTTCGTCTTTGCCAAAATACTGGCAGTTGCGGAATACAGTTAGGTAGATTAGATACCCCCATTCAATAACAGGTGCGATCTCTCCAGGAATTTTTCCAGATTTGGTTTTGTGTCTGTACCAAGCAGGCTTAGGTGGATATTCTAATTTTCCTAGAAATGTTTCATTAAGATAAAGACCAGGTCTTCCTTCGTCTTTTTCTCCAGGAGGGATACGTTTTACTTTGTACGGTGATTCCGGATTATTACGAGTGGAAACAATAGTAGGCAATAAATTGAAATAACCGCCAGTGATCTTGATCTCTTCCGGCGCCTTGGAGTCAGTTCCTTCTTTCATATCCGCAAGTGGAATATGGTCGAAGGAGAAGATGAAATAATCCTTGGTCTTATAGTCTCCCTCTATCTGAAAAGATTCAGGAAGAAAATGGATCCCTTGCCTCAGAATATCCTGTTTCAGAATTGCTTCGAATGGGATCTGTTTATATTTTTTTTCCATTTCCTCCAACAAGGCTATGGAAGATTCGGGGCGAAGGGTACTCGTGCTCATCTTAACTCCAGACTGGTTTACATGGGAGTTTTGGCATCTAGTTTTTGGCTTTTTCATCCTTGACTGAGGGATTTCAAACTGTATTTTTTTCTGCCAGAATGAGACGATTTCGCAATAGTTTCTTAGTATTCTCTCTGTTTCTGGGACTCTTCCTTTTTAACGGAGATGGGCTTCTTCTTGCCAAAACCAAAAAACAAAAACCCACAAAAGAAAGCGGCACCGAATATGTTTTCGGTTGGACCCAAGTGGCTTCCGGATTTAAAGAAATCACCGATATACAATTTCATCCAAGCCTACCTGGTGAGATGGTTGTCTTAGAGAAGAAGGGGAAAATCCTTCTTTGGAATTTTACAAATAAAGAATCCAAACTTATCGCAGATTTTACAGGAAGTGTAGAGACCAGATCAGAAGAAGGTTTACTTGGCCTCGCATTTCATCCTAAGTTTTCGGAAAATAAGCTCTTCTATATCAATGCAGTTTCTAAAGAGGCAGGCAAGGACCAAACATTCATTTTAGAATTTCGATGGGATGATTCTAAGGTTATTCGCTGGCAGGATCGTAAGAGGATCTTACTTAGAGTGGACCAGCCTTATTCCAATCATAACGCAGGCCAGTTAAGTTTTGGTCCAGACGGAAAATTATATATCGGTTTTGGAGATGGGGGTGCAGGTGGAGATCCATACAAACATGGACAAAATACTTCTACCTATCTAGGAACTCTCATCCGAATAACACCTAACCTGGATGCAAATGCTCCTCCTTATAAGATCCCGGAAGATAATCCTTACAAAAACTCACCTGGTTTTTTACCTGAAATTTGGGCCTATGGCTTCAGAAATCCTTGGAAGTTTTCTTTCGATACCAAAACAGGGGATCTATATCTTGCAGATGTAGGACAGGATGATTGGGAAGAAGTAGATCTGGTTCTAAAAGGTAAAAACTACGGATGGAATATAAAGGAAGGATTTCACTGCTTTTTGCCCAAGGATACTTGCGAAAAACCAGGATTAACCGATCCAATCCTAGAATATGATCATAATTTAGGTCGTTCCATTACCGGTGGATATGTGTACAGAGGGAAAAATCTTTCCAAATACTATGGATGGTATATTTTCGCTGACTTTACCTCTGGAAAGCTACTCGGTTTCTCCACAGAAACGGAAAGTAAAAGGAAACTAACTGTATTAGGGGATACCCACTTCCTAATTAGCACATTTGGCCAAGATTCCACAGGTGAGCTGTATTTTGGTGATTTTAGTTCAGGAAATATCTTCCAAATAGGAAAAAAAAATTGAAATAAATTGAAAATCTCAGATCCATAGATGTTAACCCAATATAGATCGGACTGCCTCCACCGTGGTCCAGATTAATCTCGATCAAAGAAGGATAGGGGTATGAATAAAGTCATTTCCGTTGCATCAGCCGTCCTAGTGGTCGGTCTGTTGACATCCGGAGCTTGTAAAAAGCCTGCGGAGAACGCGGATTCCGCGAACGCAAAACAGAGCCAACCATCGGCAATCGTAGTCTTTAGCGTAGGGGAAGCAAAAATCCAACACGCTGATTTAACTGAAGACAAAGCTAGTCTTGGAACCGTTCTCAAAGAAGGAGACAAGGTTGAAACCAAGGCAAAAGCAAAAGTTGATATCCAATTTTCTGACGGTTCAGCTGTTCGTTTAGCTGAAAAATCAAGCTTGGAATTCTCCGCTCTCGCTTTGAATACCCAAGGAAACACTGACACTAGATTGTCTTTAGTTTCTGGAAAAGTTTTCGCTAAAGTAAATAAAGCAAGCAAAGACGATCAGTTCTCTGTAGTAACTCCAACCGCAATCGCGGGAGTTAGAGGAACTTCTTTCGTTGTGGATCGTACTAAAAACGACAGATCTGTTGTAAAAGTATTAGAAGGATCCGTTGCAGTATCTCCAAGAGTTCGCGCTCTGGAAGGTGCAACTGCTGAAGAAATTTCTGCGAATGCAGAATTACAAAAGATCAAAGCTTCTTTAGACAAAGCTGAAGTTATCTTAGAAAAAGATGAGTCTTCTATAGTAAAAGCTCCTGATAAAAAATTCGGTGAGAAAGAACTTACTAAGTTAGACGCTACTTTGGAAAAAGACATTCCTAAAGCGGTTACTAAACTAACTGGCTCTGGAGTTTCTAAAACCGAAGAAGAAGAGATCAGAACTATCGTTACTCTGGACAAAGACACTGCTGACAAATTGGTAAAACTAAATGTCGATCCTAAGTCTGGAAAAATCGATGAAGCTACAAACGCTGCTAACGAATCTGAGAGAAAGAAAATCGAAGAAGAATTAGCTAAACGTCAGGCAGACGAGTTGAAAAGATTCAAGAACGTACTTGTTTCTGCTCCTAAAAACCTGAAAACCAATAAGGATCTTGTAAACTACTACGAGAAACTGGAAAAAATCGTATTGGCTGATGGCAAAACTACCATCATCGGAGCGATTGTAGACCAGCAAGGTAGTACAATGATCGTCCATACCGAAGACGGTATTAAGAAGATCAACCAGGATGATGTAAAAGAAGTTATCTACGACTTCCAAACTAAATCCGAAAACTAATCCACAGGCTTAAACAGGTGGAAAAATCCCGGGTTGCCCTAAAGGCGGCTCGGGTTTTTCTATTTATGGGGTTTATGGTGTGGATGAGTATCTAGATAATGGTCCCATAGTTTTAGGATCATGTTTGAAATTTCTTCTAAATCTAAGACTAGAAGTTTATCTTTATAATTCACGAGCAGCTTACTCTTACCGAATTTTTGGATTTCTCCCCATTCTACTCTGAAACCGGGAATCAAACTAATTGAATCAAATAGAATATCTTTGATCTCCATTTTGGAAACATGACCATTCTGTTTGGAAAGATAAGAAAGAATAGAATGGAAGATGATTTTTTTCATCTCTCCAGTATCCGGAATATCCGGCAGTTTATCTTTGACTCTTTTTAATTTTCGAACCACGGCACTTGCTCGTCCGCGTGATAAGAACTTCTGACCAAAGGTCCTGAGAATACAGTTCTGAATCCTAAGGCTTTTCCGAATTCTTTCAGATCTTTGAATACTTCCGGACGAATATACTCGCTCACAGGAAGATGGGTAGGTGTTGGTTGTAGATATTGTCCTAGTGTAATCATCTGCACTCCAACGGATCTGAGATCTTTTAGAGTTTGGTGAATTTCTTCTAATGTTTCTCCAAGTCCTAGGATGAGCCCACTTTTAGTTAAAAGTCCTCTCTTTGATGCATGCTCCAGAACATCTAAGGATCTTTCGTATTTTTTAGCTGGAGCTACAGTCTGGAATAATCTCTCAACTGTTTCTAGGTTATGATTGAATATGTCTGGCTTGGAAGAATAAACGATCTCTAAGTTTTCTTCTCTCATTTTGAAGTCTGGTACTAAAATTTCAATTTTGCATTCGGGTAATCTTTCGCGGATTAACTCTACAGTTTTTTTGTAATGAGCCGCTCCTCCATCTGATAGATCATCTCTGTTAACGGATGTGATTACCACATGTTTAAGGCCTAATGCCTTTGCAGATTCTGCCACTCTTAACGGTTCTTCTGGATCTAATGCGAGTGGTTTTCCAAATGCAACATCACAATAAGAGCAACGTCTTGTGCAAATATCTCCTGCGAGCATATATGTTGCAGTTTTTCTGGACCAACAATGATTCAGGTTCGGACAAGAAGCACTTTCACAGACTGTATTGAGTTTTCCTCCCTCAACAGAACTACGGACAAAATCGACCGAATTTTCCTTTTCGCGAAAAGGAAGCCTTACCTTCAACCAATCCGGTTTTTCGGGAGCGGGCTGGTATGCATTGGATCTTGGCTTCTTTTTGAGAGGATTCACCCTTAAAGCCTCTGTCTGAGTCCAAAAAGAGTCAAGTGTTTTGGGTAGCCGAAAATAGGTGGGTGTCCGAATCTGGAGAGGACCTTTCCAAGGCTGAGGCAAGTTTGAGCGAAAAAATCGCAAATGAAAAATCGGGGGAGGACTCCTCCAAAGAGATCCGGATCAACCGATTCTTGGCAGACTGCGGCCTAGGATCTCGCAGAAAGGTAGAAGAATTGATCCTTTCCGGCAAAGTGAAAGTTAACGGAGCCGTCGAAAAAAATCTAAGCACTAGGATCAAAGTCGATTCAGATATAGTCCAGGTTGGAAATAAAAAATTAGTTCCTCCTACAGAATCGGTGTTTCTAGCATTAAACAAACCTAAAGGGTTTCTTTGTTCCCATAGTGACCGTTTTCATTCTAATACGATTTTTGAGTTACTCCCTAAAAAGTATGGAAAACTTTTTATCGCAGGAAGATTGGACCTGGATTCCAGAGGCCTTCTTCTTTTATCCGACCAAGGAAACTTAGTCCAAGAGATCACCCATCCATCTGAAGGTTCTGAAAAAGAATATGAAGTAATCTTAGAAGAAGAATTGGATGCCAAAGAAGTAAAGGACAGATTTACTAAGGGATTTATAGACGAGGGAGAATTTTTAAAAGCGGAGAAGGTTACATCCTTAGTAAAAGGAGAAGAATCTTCCAAATTCAGAATTATCTTAAAACAAGGAAGAAAACGCCAGATCCGTAGGATGTTCTCTATACTCGGCGGAAGAGTGATCGATCTACAAAGAATTCGTATCGGAAAACTTTCCTTGGAAAAATTGAAAATCGGAGAAGGTAAGTTTGTCTTACTGGATCCTAAAGTTTGGAGACCATGAATTTTACCAGTTTAGAATTTTTATTTTTTTTCTGCCTAGTATTTCTGGTGTATTGGAATCTTCCAGATGCTTTAAAGAAACATTTTTTAATCTTAAGCTCTGCGTTATTTTATGCATTCTCCTCTTGGAAGTTTTTATTCCACCTTATACTTGTGGTGGCAATCAACTGGGCATTCATTCGATTTTTCTTAGCAAAAAAATGGTTCTTACCAGTTTCGATTGGATTTAATGTTCTTAATTTAGCTTTTTTTAAATATTTCTATTTTTTCGCGGATATAGTTGGAATATTTTTAGGAATTCCGGATTTCCAAAACAAGGTCAGCTTAGATGGAATACTTTCTAAGTCATTGGACTGGGCCGGATTCGAAGTAGTTCTTCCATTAACTATCAGTTATTATACATTCCAATTCATTTCCCTATTAGTGGATAAGAAGAAAGGAACAATTACAGAAGAGATCGGATTTTTTAAATTAGCTTCTTATATTTTCCTATTTCCTGTAATGATCGCAGGACCTATATTAAGATTTAACGATGTAGCAACCCAATTTGATTCACCTAAAATGGAAAAAGAAGATATGGTGGACGGACTATGGCTCGTGGTCATAGGTCTTTTTAAAAAATCAGTCGTTTCTGTTTTGATGTCTGGATCAATCTTCCAGGTATTTGCAGAGACATCTGCTTTTTCTGGAGCAGCACTTTTAAGCACAGTGTATTTCTTTGCGATCTATCTTTACTTAGATTTTTCAGGATTAACTGATATTGCCAGAGGAATGGGAAAACTTTTAGGGTTCACTCTTCCCCAAAACTTTAGAGCTCCATTCTTCTTTAATGGGTTTGGAGATTTCTGGAGAAGATGGCATTTAACCTTCTCCTTTTGGATCCGTGATTATTTATACATCCCACTCGGTGGTTCCAGAAGTGGAACAATACGCACTTGTTTTAACTATCTAGTAGCATTCGGACTAGGTGGACTTTGGCATGGAGCCAATTTGAATTATCTTCTTTGGGGAGTTCTAACAGGTTTATACCTTTCGATAGAAAGAGTATTAACAGATTGGAAGGTTAAGATCCTTCCTGAGATCCCTTATGTAAAAAGAACAATCACTTACTTATTCGTTCTGAATATTTACAGTATCTCCTGGATATTATTCTTCACACCTGATTTTGGTTCTGCTCTGGCCGCGGTGCAAAGAATATTCGTTTGGTCTAATGGAGTTTCTTTCCCAAATATGGAACCTTGTATTTTTGCACTTTTAGTCGCAATCCTATTCCATTCTGCAGAAGAATGGCCTGATAAATTTAATATTAGATTCAAATGGAAAGCGGCACTTCTTCCTGTCGTATGGATCTTGGTCTTACTTGCTTTACCTAGCGGAAACGCTGATTTCTTTTACGGACAATTCTGAGAAATATCATGAAAAAGAAATATATCTATCTTCCTTTAATCTTTCTGATCGTTTTATTCTTTGCGGATAAAATTTTCCTTTTGGACTTCTTCCAAACTTCTTTTTACCAAGAAGGAAATCCTGTCTATTATACACAAAGAAGACATCTATTCGAGAAACTCCAAAAAGATGGATCTCTCAAAGACAAAAATTTACTTTTGGCATTCGGAGACTCTCGAGCTTATCCATATTCTATCAAAACACTTCCTGGGTCTTTTGCAAACGATTGGGCAGTGTATAATTTTTCTGGACCGCAAGCTGTTCCTGCCTATGGTTTCTACTGGTTTCGTAAAATTATTGAAGCAGGAATTAAACCTAAGGCAGTCTTTTATGTGATTAGTCCGGAAGGTTTTGATGATTCTAAGGGTTTATTCTACGAACCTTTTTTAAGATTAGGTGCCGATGAAGAGTTTAAGAATACCTATTGGGAGAATTTTTCCTTCTTAGATAAATTAGAAATCTGGAAGGAAAAATTTTTTAGCATACGTAAGATCAAACCAGGTTTTAAACTTTTTTGGTCCAGGCTAACTGGTGGAAGACTTAAACTATATAGAGCAGATCAAAATCATGAAAATCTGATCTTGGAACTGGGGAATGGGGAACAACTTGCATATGCAAGTGCTAGCAATAATCCTAAAAAATTAGAAAAAGACGCGCTACGACTTAAAAGTATTTATCTTTCCGGATTCACAATGGGAGAAACTGAATTTTTCTTTGTAGAAGAATTCTTAAAACTCGCTGAGAAGGAAGGAATCAAAGCTTATTTGATATGGCCTAAAGTCTATCCAGGATATAGAGAAGGGTATTATGAACTAGGATTAGAAAAATCCTGGTGGCCGCGAGTCAGGGAACTTGCCTTTAAATACGGCGCAACGGCTGCGGATATGAACACTCTAAGTTCCTGTGATTTATATTATGATGGTTCTCACCAAAGTGTACTTTGTATATTAGAACAATCTGAAATTTTAATGAATGATTTTACAGGGAAGAAAAAACTTCCCTGAGAAAAATCACGAGCAAATTACCACTTAAGTTTTTTAGCGTCTTCTAAGAATTTTTCCAAACCGATATCAGTCAGCGGATGTTTGAATAGTTGCTGGTAAGCAGAAATTGGCATAGTAGCACAATCAGCTCCACGAAGTGCGGACTCTTTCAAGTGGATCGGTCCTCTGATAGACGCAGCTAAGATCTTAGTTTCATAACCATAGTTATCATAGATCTCTCTGATCTCAGAAATAAGTTCCATTCCATCCCAAGAAGTATCATCTACACGGCCGATAAAAGGGGAAATGTAAGTTGCTCCCGCTTTTGCAGCAAGAAGCGCCTGAGGAGCAGAAAAACAAAGAGTTACGTTTGTAGGAATTCCTTTCTCAGTCAGCTTTACTACAGTTTTTAATCCTTCTGGGATTAAAGGAACTTTGATGACTACGTTCGGAGCGATCTTTACTAGTTCGTCCGCTTCTTTTAACATGTCCTCATGTTTGGTTGCGAGCACTTCTGCACTTACTGGACCAGGCACGATTGCACAGATCTCTTTGATCACTTCTTTAAAGCTACGACCTGATTTAGCGATCAGTGATGGGTTTGTAGTAACTCCGTCCAAAAGACCGTAGGACGCGATCTCTTTGATCTCGTCCACATTGGCTGTATCTAAATATAATTCCACGTAAATGCTCCGAAAGATTTTGAATCTCTCTGGATAGTGGCGGCCTTAGGGGCCTTCGGTCAAGGATTTCTTACGGGATCAGATCTCTTAAAGTTTTGATTTCTTCAGCAGAGAAGAACTCTTTGTATTCTTTCTCGATCTGGGCCTTTACCTTGGAGCTGAAATAGTCCACTCTTCTAGTAAAAGGTTGTTTTTTATAAGCTTCCTTCCACTGGACAATGAATCCACCAGCAGGAGGTGCCTGTCTTTCGTCGGTTAATTCCCAAATTACAGCCCCACCGATTTTCTTATCATCGAATGTCTCTTTTTTGGGTTTTCCGTATTTATTCTCAAGCTTGGACTGAACCTCTTTACCTGGAAGATAACGGAAGGAAACTCCAACAGAAAATAATTTACCTGGCTCCAAATGTTCGTCTTCATCTGGAGAAGTTTCTTTTTCAGGGCGAGGTTGATTCTTATCTTTAGGACGAGAATCAAGCACCAATTTAGGAGTGGAATAAAAACGGTATAGGTAGAAGATCCCATTTCTTCTTACAAGTAGGGACTTCTCCTTATCTTCATGAACTACTTCTATTTTTTCATCACTCTGAGGATTAGCTGCTAAGGATAAAAACTTGTCTCTGACTTGCCCATAAGATGCTTCCCAAGAGACTTCAGCAAATCCGTCTAAGGTGGGTTTAGAACCGTTATTTCTGGAATTATCGCCCGGAAATTGAGAAAATACAGAACTCCAAGGAAGGAGTAGGGAGAATAAGAACAGGAAGATGGATTGCCCTTTCATACTTCTTAAACTATCGGCAGAAAACCGAACAAGAATTAGGAATCTTCCCCCAAATCCTCTCCATCTTCTTCCTCTCTGTCCACACGAATTCCCCCAAATTTCACCTTTCCGTTCCATCTTAAGATAAGAAGGACCGTTAGGATCAGAACATTCGGAAATACGAATAAAAAGGAAATCTCATGGTAGAGGCCGTATACCGCTAGATTTGAAGCGATCACAGAGATGAAGATCCCGGAAAGTAGTGGAATCTCCTGATTGAGAAGTCTCGCTAAAAAGGATCCACTATTACGAGAGATCCTGGCCGCTCTTAAAACTTCAGAAGAGATAAAAGAGTAGAATGCGAGCATAAGCACTGGCATCAAAAAGGATAAAAAGAAATAATTCCCAAAAGAATCCGTATAATGAGGAGAACCGATCAGTCCTCCAGTCAGAGTCCAGACATACGCAAAAAACGCAGAAAGTCCGAATGCGAGAAGTCCAAATTGTAAACTTCCCGCAGATTCAAAAATGGAAACGATCTTAGAAGGAATAATTCTCGCCCAATCAGTCAGTTCCTGTTTTTCGAAAGTATCCTTTCCACTCAAATGCAGGAGTCGGAAATAATAGTCTCCTAAAGAAACGACTACTAACGTAATAACTAAATAGATCAGGTAGAGAAAGAATTCCATCTTAATGCCTAAAATGCCTCATGCCGGTGAACACCATGATCAATCCATGCTCATCAGCTGCCTTGATCACTTCTTCGTCCCGAATAGAACCTCCGGGTTGGATGATTGCTTTTGCTCCTACTTTTGCGATTGCATCTATTCCATCTCTAAAAGGGAAGAATGCATCACTCGCTACATAAGAACCTACAACTGAAAGTCCAACGTTTAAAGCTTTAGTCGCACCTAATTGAACTGAATCCACTCTGGACATTTGTCCTGCTCCAATTCCTAAAGTTGCGTTCTCTTCTGTATAAACAATCGCGTTTGATTTGATAAATTTTACAGTAGACCAAGCAAACATCAAACCTCTGATATCTTCTTCAGTAGGTTGTTTTTTAGAAACGATCTTTAGATCTTTTTCAGTGATGGTTGCGTAGTCTCTGTCTTGTAGAAGAATTCCGTGATGAATCGGTCTCAAATCCATTTCATCCAATGCTTCTTGGAAATCTGCGATCTCAATCAGACGAACATTTGGTTTTTTAGAGAAATATTCTAGAGCAGCAGGCTCGAATTTTTGAGCGATTACACCTTCTACAAATGTTTCACCAATTAGAACTGCTAATTCTCCAGTGACAGTCCCCTTGATCCCAATGATCCCGCCGAATGCAGAAATAGGATCCGTTCTTTTTGCCAAACGGAATGCTTCTAAAGTATCATCTGCATAAGCGATCCCACAAGGATTCAAATGTTTGATGATACATACAGTGTTATCAGGAAGAAGTGCGGAGATATGGAATGCCGCATCAAAATCCAACATATTATTAAAAGATAATTCTTTTCCTTGTAGAGGAGAAAATTCGCTCTTTGTAAACAAAGGTTCGTAGAATGCGGCTCCCTGATGAGGGTTTTCTCCGTATCTAAGCTTTTGTTTTTTGGTGAAGGAAAGATTTAGAATGTCTGGGAACTTTTCCCCAGCAAGCTTATTAAACCAAGAAGAGATTGCAGTATCATACATTGCAGTATGAGAGAACGCTTTTCTCATTAGAAGGAAAGAAGTGTCCGCGTCCACGGAACCATCATTTACCTTCATGGATTCTTCTACAGTTTTATAATCGTTCGGATCTGTAACTACTACTGTATGTCTGTAGTTCTTACTAGCGGAACGGATCATAGAAGGTCCGCCAATATCAATATTTTCTATTGCTTCGTCCAGATGAACACCAGGTTTGGAAACAGTCTGCACGAATGGATATAAGTTTACAACTACCAGATCGATCTTTGGAATTTTTAATTCCTCCATCTTCTGTCTGTGTTCCGGTTTGGATATCACACCTAAAAGTCCTCCGTGAACCTTAGGGTGGAGAGTTTTTACTCTTCCGTCCAAAATTTCTGGAAACCCGGTATAATCGTCTATTGCGATTGCTTTGATTCCGTTTTCGGTAAGTGTTTTGAGAGTTCCGCCAGTGGAAATGATTTCCACTCCTTTGGATTCCAGGTACTTAGCGAATCCGATAAGTCCTGTTTTGTCGCTAACTGAAATAAGGGCACGAGTGATTTTGATCATGCTAGAGGATTGAGACCTTCCTGTCTTTAATGAGAAGCCGATCTTCGCAGAAATGTTTAACCGCGAGGGGCAGGATTTTATGTTCCTCTTTGAGAATGGCAAGAGTCAATTCTCTTTCGGTCATTCCTTCCTCGATTTTAACAACTCCCTGCAAAATGATAGGGCCAGAATCCACACCTTCGTCTACAAAATGAGCGGTGCAACCCGAGAATTTCACCCCATAATCAAATGCCTGTTTCTGAGCATGTAAACCTGTAAATGAAGGGAGAAGAGAAGGATGTATATTGATGATCCTATTTCTGAAGGTTCGTATGATTTCTGGTTTTAAAATCCTCATATAACCGCAGGCTATGATCAGGTCCGGAGAAATTTCCTCTAGGGTGCGGAGAAGATCCAGGTGATATTCTTCTTTTTTGGAATAAGATTTGAAGTCTAAAACCTTGGCTGGGACATTAAATCGGGCTGCGATCTGGATAGACGGGGCTTCGGGGTTGTCTGTGACTAAAAAAGCCGGATTTCCGGGGATTTTTCCCTTTTGGATTACCTGAAGGACAGCTTCTAGGTTGCTCCCCCGCCCGGAGGCCAAAAAGACAAGCTTTTTTCGGGGTTTGGGAATCAGGCTTGCCAAGAATTTTCGCATCCGATACGCTAAGAATTACCAGTCCACGTTAAGGCGGTCCGGAATTTTGTCGAAAAGTATTTCAGGAGAGACACATGTCACTTGCTAGAAAATCGACGGCGTCCGTCGAACAGTATAAATCCAATGAAATTTCTACTGTGAGCCAGGGCCGGCTTATCGTGATGTTATATGAAGGGGCTATTCGCTTCCTGAACGTTGCCATCGAGAATAATACACCCCGCAAGTACGACGTGGTGAACAATAATATCTTAAAAGCCCAAGAGATTGTGACTGAACTGATGCTCGCTCTAAATATGGAGAACGGGGGAGAGGTCGCAAACAACCTTCTTGGTATTTATGTTTATATTAAAAAGCGCTTATTAGAAGCTAACATGAAGAAGGACAGTGAGATCCTTTCTGAAATTATCAAATATTTGGAAGATCTAAAACTTGCTTGGGAAGAAATTGAGAAAAAGGAAAAATCTTCTTCCGTAGTCCCAATGCCTTCTGCTGGTTCTCCAAGAACCGGGCTCTCTCTCCAAGGTTAAAATTAAGATGGCGGGTAGGGTTATTAAAAATCTAAACTCTAAAGAAGAAAAACTTTCTTCACTCTATGAGGAGAAAATTTCCTTTTTAGATAAACTGATCGACCTCCAAAAACGCCAATTACAAATTCTTGGTTTTGGAGACGGAGAAGGCACTGCCAAACTGGAACTCCAAAATTCAGACCTAGTCGAAAAGATGAAACGACTAGACCGCAAGATCGAACAATTAGAAGAATCTTCTCCTCAAACCTTAGAAATTATTCGACTCTCCGATACAATCTTCCAAAAATTGGAGGAGTCCAGGGATTTGAATTCCCAAGTAGGGGAAAAGATGGAGATCATTCTGCAGGAATATCGCAAAGAGTTGAATATGGTTCAGTCCAAGATCCAACTCAAAAAATTCTTAGCTCATAGGAAGTTAGGTTGGAAGACGGGGACCTGCTGAGCCGTGCCCTGGACTTTTACGGACTCCCTAAAAAATTCGACGCAAATCTAGTCCGGAGCAGATTCCGGGAACTCTCCCGTAAGTATCATCCAGATTCTGGAGAATATGAATCGGACCTTCTATTTAAGGAATTGGTCCAATTAAGGGATGTTCTACTTTCTTCTCTCCAAAACGATTCTTTTACAATTTTAGAAAATTCTAAAGAAGATCCAGAAGGATTTCTGTTTTATAAACTAGCTAAGCAGAAAGCAGCCCAGGCTATCGAAAAATATTTTCAGTTCACCGACGGAAATCCAGTATACTTAAAGAAAGAAGACAATCCAGCTCTTCTACGTTTAAGACAAGAATTGGAAACTGCCAAAAACGAACTCGAAGAGTTTTTGGAAAAATTTCCAAAAAGTATCTGGAAAGAAGATACTGAAACTACTCTTAAAAAAATAAGCGTCTGGTTTAAAGATTAAGGAACTTGTAATGTATTCGAAGGCATTGAGAACACATAAATATCTTTTGTTCCACTATTCAAATCCAGAGATATCACAGAAGATCTAAGAGTTACGTAATCCCCTGAATTCAAGGTAGCTACAATTTTGCAGACTCTATTTGTATTTTCTCCAGCACCTGGAACTGCAAGAGGGCCCGCAGTTGGATTTACTTCTATAGAATATTCTTTTGGCTGATTTGGAAGTATGTTCAAAGGAAGTTGGCATGCTTTTCCCGAAGAAAAATCAGCAGGGTTCCTAGACGCGTCTGCAGTACTTCCGGTATATAAAGTATAACCACTGAAAAATGCTTCTGGGTTTCCAGCTCTAAGCCTAAGTTCGTATACCCCGGTGCCGATCAAAGTGATCCCTACTAAAGTAGGTGGAGTAGTTACGATCCGATTCGTGGAGTAGTTATAACAAGAGAATAAGGAAAAGATCAGTAATAAGATTGAGAAGAATGTGTATATTCTTCTGGATAAAAAAAGATTCATTTAGGTGCGTATATAATCCGCCCAGCCGAATTTTTCGACCAATTGGGTGGATACTGAAAATTGTGGAAAACGTCTCTTGTTTGTCGACCGATTTTCAGGAATCTCCCACTTGAGTTCTTGCAGAAGTTTGTTTCCTTTTCTGGTATTACAGTCCCTGCAGGCAGTGACTAAATTTTCCCAGGTATGATAATCCTTCGGTTTTTTTTCCCGAGGGATCTCTTCCCAGCGACTTTTAGGGATCACATGATCCAGGGTAAGTCTGGAAGAAGGAAGTTTGCGTTTGCAATACACACATTCATGGTCATCTCTTAGAAATATATTTTCTCTAGAGAGTTTATGCTTACGTTTCGGAACTTTATAATAGTCTGTGAGTAGGATAATTCTAGGAGTTGTGAATTTAAGTTTTTCAGACCTGATAAATAGGCCTTTTTCGTCTTTAATGAGTTCAGCTTTTCGGAGAACGAGAAGGATAACGGCGTCTTTGACCGTTCGGATCGCAACCGGGACATAGGTTGCGTTCAGCACCAACACAGGTTGGGTTAGAACATCCATATCTAACCAAACTGTATAGATTCATAAAATTATGTCGAGTAAAAGTATTATTTCCCGGAACGTTTCTTTTTGATCGCGAAATATAGAACTAGGCCTAATACAAGAATTCCTAATAATGCAAAGACTGTAATTTGCCCTTGGTGGACTAAGTGACTGAGCTGGTCCAAATTTTTTGCACCATAATGGCCTAGATAAACCCAGATCGGAACAGAAATGCCAGCAGCAAACATATCCAAAAACAAAAATCTAAAAAAAGAGATCCGATCAGAAGTCCCAGCCGTTAGATAAATTGGCATTCTAAGACCTGGCATAAACCTCGCCATGAATACAACCCAGTTTCCGTATTGGGAAAACTTCTCCTGTACTTTAGAAAATCTTTCTGGGGTTAAAAACTTGGCTATGAAAGGAATTTGTAATACTTTCTCTCCAAAAACTCTTCCGAGTAAAAATACGGAACCGTCTCCTACTAAAACTCCAGCCATTCCGACACCGAACATTACATGTTCATTTGCGTATCCTAAACCTGCTAAAACTCCTCCGGAAACCAGGGAAATATCCTCTGGGATTGGAAGGCCAAAACCGCATAGTATAAGCGTGGAGAAAATTGCTAAGTATGAGAACTCATTTCCAAAGCGGGAAAAAAAATTGACTAAATCCGGAATATTAACTAGATCCATGAATGTTTCTATCTACTGAGTAGAATTGCACCAGTGAAACTTATCCGAGGCAAATTGGAATCGAAAAACTAGATTTGTTTGGCTTGCTTTCGATCTTTTTAGGTTCCAAATTGGTTTCAGGTGCAAAAAAACAGAAACCAAATCATCCAAGCCGAAAATTCTCTATTAGCCGGCTACGCAGTTTTACAAGACGAAACGGGTGGAAGAGAATATAAAGAAGAAGAACACCCGTACCGTATCCCATTTCAAAGAGACAGAGATAGGGTAGTTCACTCTAGTGCTTTCAAAAGATTACAATATAAGACCCAAGTATTCGTGTATTCAGTAGGCGAAAATTATCGCAATCGTCTCACTCATACTCTGGAAGTCGCAGGAATTTCTAGAACAATTGCTTCTGCTTTAGGACTCAACTCTTTACTCGCAGAAACGATCGCTCTTGCTCATGACCTGGGACATACACCTTTTGGACATGCTGGGCAAGACATGCTTTCTGATCTGATGGGAGAATTTGGTGGATTCGAACACAATAAACAATCTGTTCGAATTGTTACAATACTCGAAACACGTTATCCGGAATTTCCAGGATTAAATCTTTCTAAAGAAACCTTAAAAGGAATGATGAAACATGGAGCAGAATATGGTGGCTCCAATTTAGGAAAGGAAAGAAAGGATGAAGGCCCAAGTTTAGAAGCACAATGTGCGGATGTAGCAGACGAGATCGCATACACGAGCCATGATATAGATGATGGTTTGGAGATGGGTTATCTGAAGGCAGAAGATCTGAACTCTCTTTCTCTTTGGTCCGAAACTTCTGAAATTGTAAAAGGTAAGTTCCCGAAATTGGACGGAAAGGTCCTTGTTCGTACAATCATTAGAGAACTGACAAATAGTATGGTCTCTAATATGATTAGAACGATTGAATCCAGAATCTTCGACTGGAAAATTTCAGATAGAAACGATTTGAATATCGTTTACCAAGAAGGAAAAAGGATCGCAACCTATGAGCCATCTTATGGGGAGAAGGTTAGAGAATTAAAATCTTTTCTATATAAAACTTTATACAGACATCCTTCCGTTGTAGTCACGAGTGATAGAGGAAGAGATATTATAGAAACATTATTTTTTCATTTTAGAAAACAGCCTGATTCTATTCCTGAAACTTACAAAAGAAGGATAGAAAAAGAAGGTTTAGAAAGATGTGTATGCGACTACGTAGCCGGTATGACAGACAGATACGCAGAAGAAATGGCATCCACTATTTAATAGAAAGGATTGTTTCTTCGAAAGCGACCAAAAGAGAATTTACTTCTTCTTCCGTTGTGTATAGGCCGGTGGAGATTCGGATCGCTCTCAGAGCTTCTTCATTTGAATATCCCATTGCTAACAAGGAAGGAGCTGCTTCTCTGGATCTGGATTTGCAAGAAGATCCAGTGGAAACCGCAAATCCTTTTTCTTCCAATCCCATCATAAAGAAGTCCAAATCGTCCAAAGGGAGTAATGCAAACGTTGTGGAAAAAAGTCTTGGAGAATTCTCCGCCACTATTTCTGCACCTAAACTTTTGAGTTTGGATTCTATTTTGTTTCTATAATATTCCAGTCTTTTGTTTTTAGTTTCCATTTCAGCAAATTGGATTTTAGCCGCTTCTGCCAATGCTAGGATAGAAGGAGAATTCTCTGTACCTGCTCTATGTCCATTCTCTTGATTTCCTCCTTGGAACACTCCACCTTCTGGTAGATGTTTTGGATCGAACCATAAAACGGAAGAACCTAAACCTCCTCCAATTTTATGGCCGGAGAATGTGAATCCATTTAAAACAGAAAATGGTACAGGAATTTTGGAGAATGATTGTATTAGATCCGAATAGAATGGCATTCCGTATTTTGCGGAAACTTCTGCTAATTCTTGAATTGGTTGGATTACACCTGTTTCATTACCTGCGTGTAATACAAACACAGGACCAGGTTCATTTTTCAGATTAGTTTCTAATTCTGAAACTGAAACAAGTCCTGATTTATCAGTATTCAAAACTTTATAAGGAATTCCTAAACTTCTAAAAGAAGAATACATAGCAGCATGTTCGAAAGGAGAAAGATACGCTATCGTTTTAACAAATTGTTTTGCGAAATGTATGAGTGAATAATCTGCTTCTGTTCCAGAAGATACGAATACAAATCCTTTCGGATCTTTTCCTGTGAGTTTTGCTAAAACTTTTCTAGCTTCTTCAATCTTACCTTGTCTCGCCAAAGAAAATCGAGTGGGTCCGGAAGGATTGAAAAAATCTTCCTCGTATTCTTCTAAGATCTTTGTTAATAAACCTGGAATAGGAGGATGGGTCGCATTATAATCGAAGTATTTAATTTTTTTCATCGAAAATATCGTCTGCTTCTTCGTATCTTCCTTTTCGACGAAGCGTATACTGCAATAGTTTCTTTTTATCTTCGATTAAGTCCTCGTAACCGGACTTATCATTGCGATAATTCGGATCTACTGTATAGACTTCAGTATCCAAAGCATCCAATTCTTTTAGGGCTTGGTCAAAATTAGATTCATGCAATAAACATCTGACTCTCATTAGTTTTGCTTGGAATCTGACGCCTAAATCTGTTGCGGAAGATTGATAAACCGCTTCAAACATATCTTTTGCCTTTTTTCTATAATTGGAATCTCTATCTCCCAATTTATAGAATAGCTGGGCATTTCTGTTCAGATTAGAATAAAATACTTTAGCTCCTTCTGTATCAGAAGCCTCGCAAGGGATCGCAGCAATTGCACTTGCTCCCCAATATTTTGCTTCTGCAGGGATTACTCTTTTAGAACAGGAAAAATACAATACTCTTGTGAATAAGGAAACAGATTCTTCAGGTGAAAGAGAAGGATGAGATTCATCCGTTCTAAGTCTGAGCAACTCCAATGTTTTTAAAAGAAGTGTCTTATACTTATTCGAAGTTAATGTGGTTGTATCTGGGTAATCTTCTGAGAATACAATGGGAGAAGATTGGGATTCTGTGATCTTTTTCCAGATACGGATCTCTTTCGGAAGATCTTCAGTTACATTTTCTTCTTCTTCCTTATTACAACTGAAACTGAAAAAATTTAAAATACGCTTCCACCAAGGAATGGATGGAGGTTTTGCTTCTTTCAATTTTTCGAATACTAATTCTTCTATCCTTTGGATTGCTTGGAAATGTGCAAGTATTGCTTCTTCTGGACGGCAAGAAGCGAAAGAAGAAATTCTGATCTTCTCCAATAAACTTTTACCTGCGATTTCAGGTTTGTCTTTTCCCAAGGAGCCCTGAGTCGGTGGAGAATTATATCCATCAAATGGATTATAGTTTAAGGCTCTTTTATAATAATCTAAAGCTTCTAGAGGGATCTGGTAGAATTCTTTCCAGTATTCGAATGGATCCACAGGTTTTTCTCCCGTGGAAAATTTGGTCTCACTCGGATTAGAAAGTCTTTCTATTGTCCAGCCTTGGTGTTTTGCTTCCATCCAACTCGGGACCCTGAAAATATCTCCTGTACCTTCTTTCCCTATTCTATAAGCGCGGACACATGCTCTGGATAATTGGTCTGTTCTGAGGTAATGTTCAACCTGTCTGTATTCTACTTTTTCGGATAATAGATCGTCTCCCTTGGACTGCAATTTTGCGGAGAGGGAGGGATTTAAAACGGGAGGTTCCAACCAAAGTGCGAAGGAACGCAAAATCTGGAATCTCCTGGGATAGATATAGATCGCTGCCAGGGTCCAAATCAACAAAAGTGTTAAGAATAACTTTTTCTTTTCTTTTAGAATGCTGAACAATTTCTTTCCTTAAGTTCCGGAAAATTCGTTAGACGAATAGAGTCCCTCGCTTGAGAGTAGAGAGAGTGAAGATTTCGCTTTTTTCGATTCCAAACCCTATACAAGTCCGGGGATTATGAAACACGCAAGCATTATTCCGATCCTTCTGGTATCCGTTCTGGATGTAGGTACCATATTTGCTTCTCCCCAAAATACTGACTCCGTTTTTGTATGTAGGGACATTGATTCTTCCGGGAGAGCCAAGTCTGTTTGGCCGGCCTATTATTATTCTCTAGGTTTAGAGAGTTTAAATAAGGCCAGAAATTCTGAAGGAAGAGAACGAACAGAAGAGATTATTGAAGCAGTTCGAAACTTCCAGGATTATATTCGATGTTCTGAATCTGTAGGAGTTCCTGTTTCTGCAGTATTTCGTTGGAACAAGGCATTGGCGCATTATTATTTAGGCCAATGGAAAGATGCAATTTCCGAACTGGACTTGGCAGAAAAGTCTGATCCGAATTTTAGAGAGACCTATATTTTAAAAGGAACCATTCTTTTAAACAGCGGAGAATATGAAAAGGCTGCGACTTATTTAGAATCTCATTTGAGTAAGTTTTCAGAAGATCCTGATTTTTATTATTTATTAAGTTCTGCGGAGCTTGCTCTGAAGAATGATGCAAAATCAGTCTTGTATTTGAGTTCTCTTAGAGATCTAATCAAACAAAAAGATTCTAATCCGAAATATCCTGAATTTGTATATTTATCTTTGGGAAAAACATACTTCGCTTTAGGCCAAAATACAAAGGCACTTTTTTATATTTCAGGTTATCTAGAGATGAGACCTGAAAACTGGGAAATCCGATTTCTTCTCGCAAAAATTTTGGATCAGCTAGGCAAGTTTTCCCAAGCCAAAAAACAACTGCAAAGAATACTACAAGAGATCCAGGGAAATTCTTCAGTGGAATTGATGCTCGGAGAGATGTACTTTATAGAAAGTAGATCTATGGCAGCCGGCTATTTTGAAGATCTGAAGAAAAAAGGAAAATTGAATAAGGATGGGGTTCTGTTCGGACTTTATTCTGTTCTAAATTCTAAATATTCGGAAGCAAGACGTATTCTTTTTCCTTTAAAAGAAAGATTCCCTAAAAGGCTTTCTATTCGTCTAGGCGTTTTAGAGATCCAGAAAAGAGATCCAAATATTGATAAAAAAGAATATATTCGAGAATTGGTAGAAGTTGCATCCATTGCACTCCAGTCCCAATTGACTACACTTGCAGAAACATTACTTCTTGAATCTATAAAGTTAACGGAAGAAGAAAAACTGGATCCAAGAATTCTTGCTGAACAATACGACTTTTTAGCTGGAGTATACGAACAATCTGGTTCTGTATTTAGATCTATCATTTCAGTTCGAAAGGCAATCCAATACACTTCTCCTAAAGAAGATTCTAAAAAGTATGAATTACATTTGGCATTCTTACTTCGTGGAAATCCTCCAGGAAAGGTCCAAGAATCCGAAGAGATCATCCAAAATATTCTTAAAAATGATCCGAATAATCATTACGCATATTATCTTTTAGGAATTGTACTATTCCAATCTGAAAAACTGGAAGCAAGTAGGGGAGCATTCGAACAAGCAATTCGATTGGAACCGAAATCTTCTGTGTATCATTTTTACAGAGCTTCGACTTTAGAAAAATTAGGAAGGCTTCCTGAGATGGAAGCGGATCTTCGTAAGTCCATGGAACTAGATCCTGAAAATCCGATTGCGTATAATTATTTAGGCTATCATTATTCTGAAAAGGGAGTTCGTTTGGATGAAGCTCTTGATCTGATCCGAAAAGCAGTTGAACTCGCTCCCGATAATGAAGCCTACCAAGATAGTTTGGGTTGGATCTATTATAAAAAGGGTAGAGTAGATGAGGCTCTATTACATTTGAATCTTGCTTTCCAAATTTTACAGGATAAAAACGAATTTGATCCTACAATCTGTGAACATTTAGGTGATGTTCATCATGAAAGAAGAGAATTTGCAGATGCCAGAAGATTCTGGGAAAAATCGGAAACTCTTTTTCAAAAGAAGGAAGACAAAGTTCGAATTCGGGAAAAATTGGAGAGGTTAAGAACAAATCCGGTCTCAAATAAATCTTAATGACCGGGAGGGCTTGTTTTGAGAACAAATCATTTCACTCGAATTTCTGTATTCGGATCATTATTTTGTTTTATTCTATTCTTCCAATCCTGTGTAACAACAGATATTGAAGAGATCAATTTCCGCCAAAAAGGAAAGATCAAATTTTGGAGCGCCAAATCAAAGGAAGGTTCCAAATATCTAGATGGTCTTCGTAAATTAGAAGAATCGAATACTTCTTATTCAGGCGAATTCGATATTCGTATCCAGAATTTTTTCCCTAAAAAGGATGTATTCTCTTTAGCCGGAAAGATCTTTTATGATAAGCCAACTGGTAAAATGCAGATTGAGCTTATGGATAAACTCTTTGGGATCAGTGTTTCTAAAGTGTTTAGCGATGGCCAAACTATCCGGATCAAAACTGTTTCCGTGGATAAGATCCATGAACAAACTATGGACGATATCGTGTTATCCGATCCGAGCACTGGGAAACAAACAGTAGTTCCTTTTCCGGTCATCTATTATCTTCTCTCTAATAGAAACGCTGAATTGTTCAAACCACAATGGACGCTCGTTCAGCCGAACGATGGAATTGTTCTCGTCAGAAAACCAGGAGAAGAATGGACTTACTACACCGCAGAAAACGGGATCCGTTCAGTGGAATGGGACTCGAGCGGTAAGAATGTAAAGGCAGTTACAAGTGTTCAAGGAGAAGTAGAATTTCCTCCTAAAACAACGATCACACGAATTGTTTCCAGAACGGATGGCGCTGACCAGAATCGTATCGAGATTAAAATGAAAAAAGTATCCCGCACTGATAGATTGAATCAAATAGTGTTTGGATTCTAATATTAAGGAAAGTAAATATGTTGGACGTAGAAAAAAACGGTCATATTTTAGAACTTTATATCAAAACAAACGAGACCAATTCTTTAGGAAGAGAGTTTTTCCGCAAATTTAGAGAAGTGCTCGAACAAGCAGAAAACGACAGATCGGTAAAGTCTATCCTACTATCCGGAAGAAATGATAAGTTTTTTTCAAATGGATTCGATCCTGATATCTTCGTAGGTAAAAACCTGGAAGAAATTAAAGAGGTTCTGAGAGAAGCACTCGGTGCTTGCGGAAGAGTTTTATTTTCTCCTAAACCTGTGGTTTGTGCGATGAATGGTCACTCTATGGGAGTGGGAGCAGTCATCGCTATATTCTCTGATTACAGAATTCTCGTAGAGAAAAAAGGAAGATTAGGTTTTCCTGAATCGTTAATCGGTATCAATTTCCCATCCACTGCGGGAACAGTTCTGAAAGATCTAGTAGGAATGAAAACAGCGAGAGATCTTCTCTATAGTGGAAGAGGCCTAAAAGCAGATGAGGCTGTCCAAGTCGGACTCGTAGAAGAATCTGCTACTCCAGAAGAAGTTATCACTAAAGCCAGAAAATGGTGCTCTCAATTCCAAGACATGGCAATGGAATCTGTGGTAGGAGTAAAAATCGCTCTTAGAGATTCTCAACGTTTGCTTGCGGATACTTTAGAAAAAAGAGATGTGGATCTTCTTGCACAAGCAATTGCTTCTTCCAATGGACAAGAAGGAATGAAGTCCATTCAAGAAAGAAGACGTCCAGTCTTTACCTGAACAAAAAGCCTGGGATTCAACCCCAGGCTTACGTTGCGTTACCACGCCTTCGTAGCGATTTATTAAGAATGGAATAATTTTCCTGGATTCAAAATTTCTTTTTGATCCAATACTTTCTTAAGTCCGTTTAAAGCTTCTACTCCAGGTTTACCTAAACTAGATTCATACCATTTTTTATGATCGAAACCAACTCCATGGTGGTGGCTGATCGGAGCTTTGAAAGAAGTGAATGTATCCGAAACGGATCTTTTCATTTTAAACCATTGTTCTTCCGGTTTTTTAGCGTCCATCGGGAATAAGATCGTGTAATACAAACAAGCTCCCTCGTGATAACTATGAGATAAATGACACATAGCTATTGAACCAGGGATAGAATTTTGTAAGGATTCAATTCCAGCTTTATGAAGATCTTCTAATTTATCGTAAGTACTGGAAGTTTCCATTGTATCAACTCCCATTCCGTACTGCATTACATGGTTCCGCAAGAAAGGCATATTATATCTACTGTGGATCCAATTCTGTCCTAATTTTTCTCCAGCGAAGATCGCTCCGCTTTTTTTCCAAAGTCTTTTGAGACCTTCGAAAGAACGATCTACCTCTTGTCTAGATCCGTCTAGTCCAACTAATACAACACATTTATTCTCTCCGATGCCTACGGACTTAAGATATGAATTCTGCAGGAATCTTTTGAATTTGCGAATTGGTGTATTCTTCTTTCCTAATTCTCCCAGATACTCGTAGAGTCTTGTCTCGTTTGCATCTGAAAGTCTAAGCATAGAAGTTTTGATCTCTTCTTGGTTTGCTTTACGGATAAAATTGATAGAAGAAAGTAGATCCGGAAATACTAGTCCGAAATATTTTCTAGTCTCAGGGATTTTATGGATCTTGATAGTAACTTCTGAAATAATTCCTAAAAGACCTTCGCTACCTGCGATGATCTGATTCCAATCCGGTCCGATAGAAGCAGCAGGCGCTCTTAAAGTTTCTACAGTTCCGTTCGGACTGATCAGTTTTACTGAACTTAATATTTCTTCTATCTTACCGTATCGATTAGATTGTTGTCCCGCACTTCTTGCAGCGACCCATCCGCCCAAGGTGGAATATTCGAATGACTGAGGGAAATGTCCTAAGGTGTATCCTTTTAAGTTGAGTCCATATTCTAATTTAGGTCCATAGATCCCAGCTTGAAAGGTTGCAGTCATGCTAATCGGATCGAAAGATACAAGTTCAGTCATTTCTGTCATATCTAAAGAAAGAACTGCTTTTTGTCCTTTGCCCTTGATCACTTCGACTCCACCTACTACGGATGACCCTCCTCCGAAAGGAATGACTGTGATCTTGTTTTTAGAACAATATTCTAAAATTTTAATGATCTCTGCATCTTTTTTGGGATAAACAACTCCATCTACAAATGCCTTCAAATTATTAAAGTGAAGTCTTAGAACGTCGTAGTAACTTCTACCTGCAGAATGGAAAACTCTTTCGTATCTATCGTTTTTGAAATTATTTTTGCCTACGATAGCACTTAGGTTTTTAATATCATTAGGGCTTAGTTTTGTATTAGGTAGTTTGATATTATCCAAGGAAACCGCGGGAGTTTCACGAATTGAATCTAGTTTAAATTCTCTTTGGAGAAGTTTGAGTATCTCAGGCATTTGTGCCTTTCTACCGAAATCCTGATCATTTGCACCCCAGGCATTCCATCTAAGATTGGATCTGGAATAGTCGATTTTGGAATTGAGCTCGTGGTAGAACATTTTAGTCTTATCTCCGATTAATTAGAAACGTTTCCAATAAATACGAATCTTTCCAGAGGGCAAGGTAAAAAGGACTTTTGATACAAAATCAAATATCAGCGTAGGAAGTCCTACATGCGATATTCGGATAAAGACCTATAGACGTTTTTTTAATTCCGCTATCTTTGGATCATCCGGAGAAAGAACGGATGCCTCATCCAATAACTTCTTGGCTCGAAAAGAATTGCCAAGTAACCTATAAATATCCGACAGGTTGATCAAATTTTTCAGATGATTCGGAGAACGTACTCTTAACTTCTCTCCGAGTTCCGCTGCAGATTTTAAGTATTCAGAGTCTTTTTTTAGAGTATAAGCCTTCTTCCAAAGGATAGAAGAATAGAATAGGATCTCTGTTTCAGAAGGATCCCAGGCCAGGGATTTCTCCGCCCATTCCGCTGCTTTTTTGAATTCGGATATTTTATCGTACCATTTGGATAGAAGTTTGGCTATTTGAGGAAAGTAACGTTCTCCTACTGTGCCTGACTTTTTTAAACCTTCTTCCAGGATACGTATAGCGTCTTTTGTGTTTCCTTTTTGGAAAGCAGACTCAGCTTCCGTAATGGATTTTTTGTCTTCCATGTAAGGATTTCTGGAAGGATTATAAGAAATAGATAATATACTCAAATCGTCTGAAAGTTTTCCTCTACTGATTAGGGATCTGCGGATCGTTTTTAATTCGCCGCCACTTTCTTCCACAGAGGCAAGGAAGATTGTTTCATCCTCGTTCATGACCCTTTTGCCAGAAAAGTCCTCTTCTAATACTAAATCATCCCTTCCGTCTGATCCGCAGAAAATTGTATCTCCTGGAAGCATACGGAATGTTTGGACCTGGATCTTGGTGCCGAACATTTCAGAAATCCCTAATTTACGAATATTGGATTCTGCTCCTAGAAACATTGCTTTGCCATCTCTATATAGGACAGGCCAAGGATGTTCTGCATTAATATAATACATTGCTCCTGTAGAATGTTCTACAATTCCTAAAACTGCAGAGATCAACATAAATCCGTCGAATGTCTCGAATACGTTTTGTAGATCTATGAATGCTTCTTTAAGCCAACGTTCTGGAGATTTGGATTGGATCTCAGGAGAAAGTCTAGTTCGGCTAATAATTGAATTGAATACGGAACCTAAAACCAAGGCACCACCTGCACCTTGGATGGATTTTCCCATCGCGTCTCCGTTGATAAACGCGGTATAGTCTCTATCTTGGATCTTTATTATATAAGCGCTTAAAAAATCCCCGCCAAGTTCGTAGTCTTTATCTTTGAAGGAGAATTTTTTGTACTGATCCAGTAGGAATTCCACTTTTACAGCGGAATTTTCGGAATTATCCAATTTGATAAGCGGAGAAAGAAGAAGTGCCGTTAAGAAATAATCTCCATCCTGCTTTTCTTTCAAAGCCTGGATCTGTTGCATTTTTTCGGAAATTTCTCTATTACTTTCCTGGATCTTAAATCTACTTACAAAACTGACAAATCTATATCTTTCCAAAATTACTGAGAATACTAGGGTGAGAAGGAATGCAATCCCCAAATTCTGCATAGAGTATGCTGCCTGAGGAGTACTTAAGTTTGGCGAATAGATCAAAGCGGAAACGATAAAAGCAATCGCAGACAGAATTAGGAAAACATAATATGACTTCTTAGGAAGAGGGACGAATACGATTGTGATAAGTGCGATCTGAAGGCCAGATACGTAATTTGGATCATCTGCAATTCTACCAGTAAAAAAGGAGGTGCAAAGTAGTAGATAGGCGATGAAAGCATACGCCATTTCTAAACTGTATCTGCGAGTAGGTATCTTGAACAAAGTGTCCAATAGAAGAAAAATTAAACTAAGAATGCCTACTAAGGAGAATCCGATCCGGAAATAAAAGAGTTCAGGAAATTCAGGATGTAATTTTTGGTCCGTTCCGAAAGCGAAACCCAACCATACAAATATAGCGAGCACTGCACCCGGATATTGGATGCTACGAGTTTGTCTTTTTAGATCTTCGATATATTCTTTTTCATATACATCTCTATCCGGGTCCTTTTTAAAAAAACCTAGAATTGAATTCCATTTGTTTTGAAAACTACCTGCCCGGGAGGAAGTGTATGACATTTATTGAATCGAACTCCGTTCGGTTCAAGTCCCTAAAATAAGTGGGAAATAAGAACCGGGTCTAAACAAAAATTATCATCTACTGATTTGGAGTAAAGAACTTGTGTAATTTCTAATGTCTTGACCGACCGAGTTCTCAAATCCAAGCTGTGAATCTATGGCCAAAACGAAAGACGCTAAAACTTCTTCTTTTCCGATTTCTTCCCAGGTTTTCGATACCTTAGTGATAGGTGGAGGGATTACTGGTGCCACTACTTTGTGGGATGCCACCTTACGCGGGTTAAAGGCTATTTTGGTTGAGAAAAATGATTTTGCTTCCGGAACCACTCAGGCTACCTCCAAATTAATTCACGGTGGTTTAAGATATTTAAAAAATGCAGAGTTTGGGTTGGTGAGAGAATCTTTAAGAGAAAGAAGGATTCTTGCAAAGATCAGTCCTCATGCACTCAAAACATTAGGCTTTATTATTCCAGTATATTCTAATTCTGAAAAGTGGATCACCAATATCGGTCTTGGAATGTATGATTATTTTTCATACGATAGAAATAAAAATATCAGTTCTGATTCCTGGATCCCTAAATATAGATTTTTATCACCAGAAGAAGTAGTAATGGAAGCACCTAGTCTACCAAGGAACGGACTCAAAGGTGGATTTTTATATTACGATTACCAAAACACGAACCCTGAAAGACATACATGTGAGTTCATCTTCTCCGCCGAAAAAAAAGGAGGAACAGCTCTCAATTATACTGAACTAGTTGCTATTTCTCAACAAGGAGAAGTTTACCAAGCAATCTTAAAAGATAAAAGAAGTGGCAAAACTTATCCAATCTTTGCGAGAACTGTAGTGAATGCTGCAGGTCCTTGGGCGGATTTTGTAGAATCTTTGGCTGGAGTTGGAATGGACAAGGTGCTCGTCCGATCCAAAGGAATTCATATTGTAACTAGAGCATTGACTGTTTCTAAGGCAATTGTTTTAAAGAAAAGGGATAAGACTCATATGTTTGTGCTTCCTTGGAGAGGTAAAACAATCGTAGGAACAACTGATACAGTATTCTCTGATTCTCCTGATAAATTTAAGGTCACTAAGTCAGACATCCAAGGTCTATTAGAGGAAATTAATTATGCATTTGGATATTCTGATCTGACTGAATCAGATGTGGATTTTTATTATGGAGGAATGAGACCTCTTGTAGAAGATCCAGGTGAAAAATCTGACACTTACAATGCTTCTCGCAAAACTGAAATTTTAGATCATAAAGAAAAAGGACTTCCTGGATTTTATACTGCACTTGGTGGAAAATATACAACCAGTAGACATTTAGCGGAGAAGATCACAGACAAACTCTGCGAGTATCTGCCAGGAAAATTTTTGCCTTGTGAAACGGATCAGATACCACTTTCTTCCGGAGAATTTTCGGACCATTCTTCTTTAGTCAAAGGGCTTACTAAAAAATATCCAAAACTTTCCGGAGAATATCTGGAAACCTTAGGTGCTCGATACGGAAGTTTAGCTTATGAAGTCCTAAAATACCAGAAAGCAAACGACGAATCTATCACCTTAAATAATGGAGAAGAGTTTAATACTGCAGAGATCCGTTATATTGCTTCCGAAGAAAAAATTGAAAAAGGAACAGACTTCTTCTTCCGTAGATCCGGAGTAGGGGTGCCTGGTGCTCCTTCTTCTGAATCTCTGCATAGAATTGTAGAAGAATTAGGAAAAACCCTGGGCTGGAACCCTTCTCGTAAAAAGGCAGAAAGTTCGGAGATACTCTCTCGTTACCATTTTTGACTTTTAATCTAGTTTCAATCTGGTATCTCTAACTAAGTACCATGGATTTAGAAACTGCTTACTTAGTTTTTGGAATCGCTTTCGGCTGGATCTGGTCTTTAGGGATCTTACTTTCTCCCGCATCTTTGGGAGAAAGGACCAGAGCCTCCCTGATCATGTTTTGTTCTTCTTTCTGGCTTGTAGGAGCTGCAACATTCCTTTCAGGACTTGTCAAAACCTATCCAATCTTGTATGCGATCCATATTCCTTTTGCATTGGGAATCGCTCCTATTCTGTATATCCATTTTCAGATAACTTTGCTTGGACTGGAACTTTCTAAAAAAGAGACCCTTCTGCACTTTTTACCAATTCTGCTTTCTGTAATTTTACTCTTACCATTTTGGTTAGGCGGAGAAGAATTTAGGATCCGCACATTACAAGAGATCTCGCAAGGAAGACCATATTCAAGTATACTAGTGTTTTTGCAGATCACTCCTAAAATTTCGATCCTTTCTTATTTTCTACCTTTGCTTTGGATGTACAGAAGTTACTTATTCCGTTCAGAACAAGATGAAAATGAAGAAAGAGCCAGAAGAATGTTTCTTATCTTCATTTGTTTAGTCTGTTTTGTGATCTTCTGGGGACTCACTGGTTCAATTTTAAGAAGAATTGAATTCGTAAAAGAAAGTATCTTCAGTCTTCCAGTTTTGTTGGTAATCGGATTTTTACTTTCTCAAAGAGAACCAAATTGGCTTGGCTTTGTAGGAAAAAGTTTAAGAGAAGTGCGTTATAAGAAATCCAGACTGAAAGGAATGGATGAATCCAAGATCAAAGATCGATTAGAAGCATTGATGAGAAGAGAGAAAGTTTATGCAGACGAGGATCTTACTCTTTCTCAACTCGCAGAAGAATTGGGACTGACCAATCATCAACTTTCAGAATTTTTAAACCAACGTCTATCTATGAAATTTTCAGATTATATCAATTCATGGAGGGTAGAAGAAGCCAAAGTTCTGCTCTTAGAAGATACGGATCGTTCTATTTTAGCAATCTCAGAATCAGTTGGATTCAATTCAAAATCTGCATTTAATGAAGCATTTAAAAAATTTGCAGATTCTACACCTAGCGAATTCAGAAAAACCGCGGTCTTATACAAGGCTTCGTTAAAATTTTAAAATTCGCACGTCCTGAGTTATACGCCAGGACGACAAACATCCTAATGAGCCCTATACTTTCCTCCATCCTAGGAGGTGGCATGAAAACTCTTGCCGATTTATATCAATCGTCCAAAAATAAATATGGGGAAAGACCTGCGTTTCTAACTAAAAATTCCTCAGGAGAATTTGATTCTGTAAACTATTCTGAATTGTATGAGTTAGGATTACAGCTCGGGACTGCACTTATAGAATTAGAATTTCCGTATAAGGGGCATGCTGCCGTTCTTGCAGATAACCGTTTGGAATGGATTATTACTGATTATGCCATTGTGATGGCGGGTGGTGCTGATGTTCCGAGAGGGACAGATGTTACCGATTCAGATTTGAATCATATTCTTCCTCATAGCGGTGCAACGATCGTATTTGCAGAGAATGATTCAGTATTAAAAAAACTCTACCAAAACCAAAGTGCTATTCAGAATGTACATACAATTATCCTAATAGATAAGAATGCAAAGGGAACTGAAAAAGAACTCAGATTTTGGGATTTGATACAAAGAGGGAAAGAATTAAGAGATAAAGGCAACCGTGAGATGGAGAAGAGGATATCCCAAATCCAGGAGGAGGATCTTTTTACACTCATCTATACAGCTGGAACAACCGGTCGTCCTAAAGGAGTTCCTTTAACTCATAAAAATATAATGTCTCAGATCAATCGTATTCCTATCAAACTGGATGCGGGAGAAAGAATACTTTCTATTCTTCCCGTATGGCATAGTTTTGAAAGAATGTTTGAAATGGTATGTATCCATTTTGGAGCTGGAACATATTATTCTTCTGTGAGAACACTGAAGGAAGATCTTAAAAAAGTTAAACCAACTTTCATGGCTTCTGCACCTAGACTTTGGGAAAGTGTTTACCAAGGAATTTATGCTACTGTAGCTAAGTCTTCTAGTCTAAAACAAAGTCTGTTTCATGCGGCACTATTTTTCGCTTCCAATATTCAATCTGCAAAACGCTGGATTGGCTTTAGGGAATTGGATCTTAGTGGAAGAAGTGCAATAGTTTCTTCTTTTGTCGGAATAGTCAAAGTTCTACAATATATTTTGAATATTCTTCCTGCGACACTACTGGATCTGATCGTTCTTAAAAAGATCCGCCAGGCTACCGGTGGAAAATTGAAAGGAACTGTTTCAGGTGGAGGAACTCTTCCTATCCACGTAGATAAATTTTTTAACGCGATAGGCATCCAAGTTTTAGAAGGATATGGTCTTACTGAAACTTCTCCTGTAATTTCTGTTCGTATTTTGGATCAAGCAGTGATGGGAACTGTAGGTCCTTTGTATAAGGAAACTTCTCTCAGAGTTGTAGATCCTAATACTTCTAAAATTCTTTGGACTACTGAAGAAGGTGGACCTAAAGGATATGCTATTAAGGGAGAGATCCACGTAAAAGGTGACCAGGTCATGTCAGGATATTATCATGACGAGGAGAATACTCGTAAAGTGATGCAGGGGGATTGGTTCAACACTGGAGACCTGGGAATGATGACTTATAATGATTGTTTGAAAATTGTAGGTAGAACAAAAGAAACAATCGTTCTATTGGGTGGGGAGAATGTGGAACCCGTCCCAATAGAAAATATTTTAAGCCAGTCTGAATTCATACTACAATGTATGGTGATTGGTCAGGATCAAAAATATCTTTCTGCTTTGATTGTTCCAAATCCAGAATTCTTTCCGAATTACAAACCGGGATTAGGTTTCAGTTCAGCGGAAGAAGAAGCAAAATGTGCAGTCAAGATCCAAGCAGTGATCAAAAATGCAATCTCTTCAACGAATGGATTTAAATCGTTTGAAAGGGTAGTGGACTTTCGATTATTACCTAAACCATTCGAAACTGGAGATGAACTTACTGCGAAACTTTCAGTGAAACGCCATGTAGTGACTGATAAATATTCAGGACTGATCAGAGATATTTATTCAGGCAAAAAAGAAGAAGTTCTGAGATAGGCTACTGAATGTTGGAATTCCAACAAAAGTCTTTCTCTGAAAAATTGATTGTGGAAATTAGAATTATATGATATAGGGACG